>NZ_RCSQ01000028.1:0-26247 GCF_004103255.1 Pseudoalteromonas sp. PS5 | reverse complement strand
CTGTTAGCGTCAGATTTACGCCTTCAGATTGAGCAAGTATTAAGTCAAATTGGTATAAGACGTAACGTTGATCATCGCGCCAGCGATAAGATAAATTCAAGCTTATGTGCCGCCGTCAAGGAATGATTGTGGCGCAACTTATAATTACAGAACAACTATCTGTGCTCATTCTCCGTGTGAACCAACATACTTACAATAGCGCTACACCACATAAAGCAAAGATTGTTAGCTCACCCTTACCGCCACTTTGGCTGGTAAACGCTAGGCAGTCAGTAGAAACGCGATCGCAAATGCGAGCACACATGAAGCCATCATGGCTTTTTTATTCATCACTTTGGTAGTTACCTTATTAGGTTGCTTCTCATGACCAGCTTTTACATGACAGCTTGGACGCTCAACTTGATGGTTGTCAGCAATGGCTATTTCTTTAATTTGGATACCGAAGGTCGCACATAGAGATTTAACCGACTCAGGAGAAGCACTGCCTGTCTTTTCTATTCGCTGAATTGTTCTTAAGCTAATTCCACTCACGGCAGCTAAATGTGCTTGGCTCCAAGCTTTAGACTCTCTCAGTTGTTTTATTTTTGCATTATCTAATTTCATATCCATAATTACTTTCTCCGGTACAAAGCGATATTAACTATTATCGGGAGAAATCCTTGTGTTAGTGATGTCATTTATGCGACAGCTTTACGTCATCATTATGCCAATAGCAGACTAACACAGAGATCATAGTAAAACGAACGGTTGGACAGTCATGTTTAGAACAATAAATTTGTTTATTTCTTCTTCAGTCTGTTTACCTCGTAAGTTCGTTTTTACAGCAGCTTAATGGTTATACAGAGCCTAGTCTCTCACAGCCACATGAATTGATAGCGCAGCAGCTCGCTTAAATTACTCCTCAAGATTTAGTCACTACCATTGCTATTACCGTTAACACGTCGAGTTTTTATTTCATTCTATCGAGTATTGAGTGACATAAGGTTTTAGCTGCATAACTATATATTCTTTATAAAAATTAAATTATAGGTGGCGATATGCCTTTTGGATTAAAACAGACGCTTATTTGCACTTTACTGGCTAGCGCTGCATTACCAACAGTCGCGCAGACTGAAGTAGGATTACAGGCTAAAGACATTTTTGAACTGGAATATGCCAGCGACCCACAAATATCACCTGACGGAACAAAAGTGGTATACGTGCGTAACAGCAACGACGTGATGAAAGACGCTAAGCGCCAAAACTTATGGCTAGTGGACACCAAATCAGGCGCTCAGTCACCGCTATTTTCCGATGAACATAATTATAGCCAGCCTAGCTGGTCGCCTGACGGTACTAAATTAGCGTTTGTCAGCAACCTATCTGGCAGCACTCAAATCCATGTCCATTACGTTGCACAAAACCGCACAGCACTGCTAACGCAACTGCAATCGGGAATAAGTGGGTTAACTTGGTCACCTGACGGAAAGTGGCTAGCTTTTAGCCAAAAAGTTGCAGAAAAACCTGCTGTCATTGCTAAAATGCCAGAAAAGCCAAAAGGTGCAAAGTGGTCAGATCCAGCTATTGTCATTGATAAAGCTTATTATCAAGCTGACGGTAAAGGTTTAATAAAACCTGGGTATCGCCATATTTTTGTACTTCCAAGCGAAGGCGGTACACCGCGTCAACTAACCTCAGGAAACTATCATCACGGTGGAAAGCTGGCTTGGCGAGCAGACTCTAAAGCAATTGTGTTTTCGGCAAACCGCATCGCAGACTGGGAATATAAGCGTCTAGAAGGTGACCTATTCGAAGTTGATTTTAAGCGAAATATCACGCAGCTTACCTCGGATCCTGGTCGTGAATATGCCCCTAGCTTTTCCAAAAATGGTAAACAGTTGGCTTATCTCAGTACATCAAACGAGTTAAACCCTTACCGTAATAGTAAGCTTAACATCATGAATTGGAAGGATAAAACTTCCAATATGATTGCAAAAGACTTTGACCGCTCAATACAAGCTCCAACATGGATCAGCAGAGACAGGCTTGTTTTTAGTTATGATGACCATGGCAAGCGAAAGCTCGCGAGCACCAACACAAAAGGTAAAATTAGCGACATCACCGATACAGTGTCTGGTACAACGCTGGGTCGCCCGTATTTGAGTGGTGAGTTTAGTGCGAATTTCAATGGTAATATTGCATTTACGCAAGGTTCCAGTGAGCGTCCTGCGGATGTTGCCGTCACCACAAGAAAGGGTAAAGTAACACGGTTAACAAATTTAAATGAGGATCTGCTGGCACACACCACCCTTGGTAAAGTGCATGAAATCACTTATAAATCATCATTCGATGGAGAACAAATTCAAGGCTGGTATATCACGCCTCCCAACTTTGATCCGCAAAAACAATACCCTTTACTGCTAGAGATCCACGGTGGTCCGCATTTAGCTTATGGCCCTCATTTTTCCGCAGAATTACAGCGTTACGCTGCGCAAGGGTATGTCGTATTTTACGACAACCACAGAGGCAGTAGCTCTTACGGCGAGCGTTTTGCTATGCTGCTAAAATACAAATACAGCTCAAAAGAAGATTTTGCCGATCATAACTCTGGCGTTGATGCCATGATTGCAAAAGGATTTATTGACAAAGACAACCTGTTTATTGCTGGTGGCTCTGCTGGCGGTATCGCAACAGCGTACGCGATAGGTCTGACGAATCGCTTTAACGCAGCAGTTGTAGTCAAACCTGTGATCAACTGGCTCAGTAAAGTGCTTAGTGCTGACAGTGGCCTGGGCCAGATCCCCACGCAATTTCCGGGTATGCCGTGGGAACATGTAGACCATTATTGGCAACGCTCACCACTTTCGCTCGTTGGCAATGTAACCACCCCTACTATGCTAATGACTGGTGAAGAAGATTTACGTACACCAATGGCTGAAACTGAGCAATTCTATCAAGCACTTAAGCTACGTAAAGTCGACTCTGTCATGGTGAAAATTCCAGGGGCACCGCATGGAATAGCCGGTCGTCCCTCTCGGATGATCAGTAAGATTGAACACACTTTGGCTTGGTTTGAAAAATACAAAAAGTAAGTACTATTTACTTGTCCAAAAGATGAAACTATAAATCGATTGAGCACGCTCTACTGGTTCACCTTGCAGATCCTAGGGCATCAGCAATATTGATATTGATATTGATCGAGTACAGCTCGATTATAAGTTTCATTTTGAACAAGTATTGAGGTAAACAGGCATTACCACCAATCGCTGGCCAATTCAGCGCTTGGTGGGTGCTTATTAAAAATAGATTTAAGGCGCTGAGCTCATTTCTTATAGCGCTTCAAGTTTATTAGTGCTCAACAGAAGTGTTATTCAACGAATAATTCCAAACCTTGTAAAAATAAAAGACATAGCCAATTCCAAAGGTAATAATTGAGATAATTATCCATAAAATAACGTGGCCTAAATTGCCAAATAAGTCAGTATGGCAAATCATCTTTCTCGACCTTCCCTGCTCATCAATTAACTCTGAGCGGTTGATGATAAATTTGGAAAATGAGTACGGGAAAAAGAATGCTCCGATGCCGAATGTAATCAGGATCAGAACAAACCAGAGTATCAAATGACCCAAAATATCGAGTGTCCCTATATGCGCTTGAATTTTCATTTACTATCCTTTTTAATGTTTAATTAATACTAAAATAAAGCCTTCTTCATTCTGGTAAGACGTTAGAGTAGCAAGAACTTTAACGCCAAAACAAATTTAATACTCAGATATCACACCAGTAACGCTACTCCCCATCAAAGGTCTTCCAATTTCGCAAAACATATCTACTTTTGCTGTTTCAGGTGACAGCAAAAATGTGTGAGTAACAACTTTCTTTCATCATCTAGGATCAAACTTAAAGTAAAAGTATAGAATAACCACATATCCGACCAGCCCAGGCATTTTGCATTAACTAATTGATAATTAGGAACAATAAAGCAAAAAGGAATAATTTTTCCTCAAACCAAATTATTTTAATTATATTTTTCCACTTTTCTCTATATTTTGCCTTTGATAAGCTACGCGTTTTAGCCTATTTGCACCTATCCAGTTACAAAATTTAACAAGGTAATCTATGAAAAGAACACGTGCGGCGATGCTTATCGCGAGCTTGACTACAATTCCAACCGTATCTGCTATCGAGCTATATAAAGATGAGCAAAACAGCGTCACTGTCGGTGGCTTTATCGATGCTAGGATTATTCATACACAAGGCGAAAGTGAACTGGTAAATGGCGCATCACGCATTAACTTTGATTTCAAACGCCAGTTAAAAAATAACTGGCAAGCTTTTGCGCTTCTGGAATGGGGAGTTAATCCTGTAGGAAGTAGTGATATTGTTTATAACAACCGTTTTGAATCCATACAAGACGAGTTCTTATACAATAGATTAGGCTACGTAGGCGTTAAGCATGAAGATTATGGTCAAATCACCTTGGGTAAACAATGGGGTGCTTGGTACGACGTAGTCTATAGCACAAACTATAGCTTAGTGTGGGATGGCAATGCAGCTGGTGTTTATACATACAATAAAGATGATGGTGCTATAAATGGTACTGGCCGTGGTGATAAAGTACTACAATACCGTAACAGCTATGGTAAATTCAGTTTCGCTGTTCAAGCGCAATTAAAGTCTGATGACTTTTATACCTGTGACGTCGTGGATATTTCACTTAACGAATGTGAAGCTTTGTTTAACCAGGGTAATAATGCAGCACAAAAGGTAGAGTTTAACTCGACCTATGGAGCAGCTCTCACTTACTCGGCAACTGAGAATTTAATGCTCACAGCGGGTGTTAACCGAGGCGAATTTGATATTGTCTATGCCGGTGGCAGAAACCAGTCGGTTGAAGATTTAATTTATGGCGTTGGGATCACCTACGGTAACTTTTCTCAACCCGGCTGGTACGGTGCGGCAAATATCAACAAGAATGAAAATCACGATACTGACAATTTAGGACGTTTAATCAAAGATGCGGTTGGAGTGGAGTCGTTAATTAGTTATCGTTTTGACAATGACATCCGTGCTTTTATTGCATACAACGTGTTTGATGCCGGTAATGACTACGTCATTCAACCTAATTTTAATGCTGATCCAAACGACGTGTTTAAGCGTCAATTTGCGGTACTTGGTATGCACTATCTAATGAGTGAGGACACCATTTTATACATAGAAGCACGTAAAGATTTTAGTGACTTCTCAAGTACAAATGCAGCGCAAGAAGCGCAAATGTCGCAAACCGAAGACGATGGTATTGCCATTGGCTTTCATTACAGTTTGTAATTTCACCTGAGATTTTTGTTCATCAAAAAAATGTGGGTAGGGGTTTAATTTAAAGCCTCTACCCACTATCTACCGAATTAGCTCATGCAACTACGGCTCAAAGCCACAACGGAATACGCGAGTTGTGCGCTGCTCAGTACGGCAATTTGTTTCAACCGTACGTGTATGTTCTGTTGTGTATGAACTCTCTGACAATAAGTGCAACCAACCGGTATAATTTGCCTGCCCCATAGACTGACCACCCCATGAATTGTTATACCAATAGGTCACTGACTCAGTCCTATAGTTAGTAGCAGGACAAGTTGATATTGCATGCTGTGTGTCCCAGACAAATTTTGTTGGTGACAAATAGCTATTAGGTTGCTCCCATAAGTGACCAAGATGCAGAACCCCATTATAGTTACATGTTTTATGTGTCACAGTATAGGTTTCTTGCCTTGTGTCACATACACGAACATTTCTTACTACCTCTTCCCAGTATCCACCTGTTGGGCACTCATCGCGGTAAGCTTCAGCAGAACCTGCGATTATAGTCATCGCAGCGGCTGCGATTGTGTATATTGATTTCATATTTTTCCTTAATTGTTTTTATTTTATATAATCAGATATAACTTCTGACTTAATGTTTTAAGTTGATCAAATTTAAAAAGATAAAATCAACCATCCTAAAATAGGGTAGAGAGGTATACATTTAAAATAGTTTTAACCTAATCGAACATATAATTTATCAAGCATATTGCATTACATACCCAGTTTTGCACGTTGCTCTTCGGTAAACAGATCTTTTAATTCGTTTAGTTTTTCATAGTTAATTGAAATGTAGTTCGTACCATATGGACTACCAACGTTACCAACTCCAATTTCACCTAATGAATAAAGCTCTTTTGACAACCTAGTAACCTCTTGTTTCTGAAAGTCATCAAGCTCTACACTGCCCAAAGTTTGCTGGAGCGTACGTTGCCTTTGTTCCATAGCAATCTTTGCTTGTTGGTGCTCAAACTCGATATATTTATTTAGCTGCTCTTCAGAAAGTAGCTCTTGAAGTGCTTCAGTATATTCGTGAGCATTTTCAGTTAACTGCGCATTAACTTGCGCTTTGGGTAGCTGTTCACCCTCGCTTGCTCCTTGCCATGCAAGGTAATCTTTTTGCGCTTTTTCTTGCAACAGTTGCTCAAGCTGAGTGCTTACCGACTCATCAAGCGCTAGTTGATGTGAGAGGTTGCGAGACACTGGTAATACACTATGGTTCGCTATTGCATTAAAAATATCTTTTTGATTTGTTTGATTTTGCTGTTGTGAATTGTCGAATGGATTAGCCGCACTAGCTTCTTCTTTATCATTGATATGTTGCACAGTCGCAGTACTTGAAGAAGTACCAACATCCAGAGCATCACTTTTTAACAAAGTGTGAACCTGACTTTTTAGCGTATTAATTTGGGCTTTTAAATTTGCATTTTCATTTAACAACTGGTCTAACTGACTATTAGTACTGTCGTTATTCATTTCAGAATGAGTAGCGGTTTCAGCGGGGTTATGGCCAAATTGAGTTCCTGATATGGATAGTGCGACATAACCCACCACCAGACCACATATAAAAAATAGCACTTTTTCTTTCATAGCGTCTTATTATTATTGTTTATTATCACATGCGCTACATTTAACACCGCAGCACCTACAAAGAAGCAAATAAATCACTTTCTTAACTTATTATTATCACAAAAGGTACGTATTGCAAACGCTGTTACACATCAAACACAAATTGTGATTTTCAATATAGACATCGTAATTAATCATCAACAAATAAAAAGTTATCTATACTTTTCATAGAGTTGAAAAAGTAAAACAACTAAACCCTAAAATAATTGATTCTATTCAGCCTGTCTGTTACCAAAAAATAAGTAAAGCAACTGTCATAAATAAAATATTATTTATAGCTATATTGCCGTTAAAAATTGTAGAAAAGATCAAAAATACAAAATAAAAACAGCCAAATAACGCTGCTTCATTTTGATAGAGAGGGGAAAAAGTGGGCACACATAACAACGCTTTGCCGAGTCAGATAGGAGCACTAAAATTACAGTGGTTGCGCTAACTAATTTGTTATAACAGTTCTCTTAATTAAGTAGCCTATTTTGAGGCGAGAAAATCTTGTCGATAACCCCGCTACCGCGTCCTGCTATCGCCAAAGTACCTACATTCGTGTGGGCAAGGCAAAAATTTTGCTATTTAGTTGTTCTAAATAATAAATTTTTAACACTGTTAGCGTCAGATTTACTCCTTCAAATTGAGCAAGTGTTAAGTCAAATTGGTATTACTCTCCGTCGCTATTTATTCACTCTTATATTTACCATGTGAGCTTTACAGCTCTGCTTGTTTAATGGTTTTAGAAATGAGCGTTTCAAACAGCTCAGACTGCCCTGCGGGTATTAATTGATTTTGTAGGGCTTTTCGTTTGTTTGAGTCAAATAATCGCTCAGCCAGCCAACCGATTAAATACATCAGTGAAAGACAACCACCAGCAGTTGCTATATTCCCTTGCACTACAAGAGGTTGGTCTTGAACGTCTCCTCCAATGCTTTCAAGCGCAGCTTTTGCATCAGGATTGGTTGTTAATGGCTTACCTTTTAGCAAACCAAGTTCATGAAGAACAAATGAACCTGCACAAATTGAGCCAATTAACTGTGTGTTTGGGTTAAGATCCAACGCTGACATAAACTCTGTATCTTGCAAAACTGCTGGAATACCGCGTTTACCACTAGTGATAAGCACCACATCTTGATTTATCACCTCTGAAATATGTCCATCAGTTTTGACTTCTATGCCAAGGTGAGAATGATGTTCAGACTTAGTTCCCAGTATACTCACCGTCCAGCTATCCACTGTGCGACCAAGTAAGTCGTACATCAGAAAGAAGTCTACATCGGTGAAGTCATCAAACAAAACAATACCAACCTTATACATAATATTCATATCCTTATTGCTGTAAATGTAACCCATATCACACTTTCTAGCCAAAGTTAGCGGCTGAATTCTCGAGTAATTTTGACATAACTATCTCGTGCAATTATGCCAATAAAATGAAAATGTGATTTAAAGGCAACGACGAGCTCGTTCCTACTCCAAACTATAGATTAAGTAATGATTCTAGGCCCAATGTCAGTGTAGTAATATGCTAATGATTGACAGCAGGTGAACGCCCAAACTTTTGTGTCAACACGATATCGCCGATATCTGTATTTCTAGATGATTGCATCACAAAATCTACAGCTCTTATAACATCTTCCATCGGTATCGGAATTAGACCTATAGATTCTCCTGACTCAATATCATTTAACACTTCATCTGTCCCTACATAGCCAGGGTTCACAGTCGTAAAACCGATACCTTCATTTTTATACCCCACTCGAAGGGAATGAACTGCGCCACGCAACCCAAATTTAGAGGCAGAGTATGCAACTTCAGAGGTCGTCGACAGCTCAAGGCCAGAAGTTGCTCCCATAAAAATTGCTCGCGGATTTTTGGCTCTACGGAGGTTTGCTAGTAACCCTTTTACCAGCTCGATCGGAGCAAGCTGATTTACATTTATTATACTTTGAGTTTCAGTAAATGAGGTTTTCTCAAAATCATACTCTTCTGTAAATGCAGAAGATTCCCAGATCCCTCCCATATATAAAAGCGCATCAATTGCCTTATCTGATATCTCATCTATTACTTTTCTAATACCCTCAAGTGTTGAGATATCTGCCTCAATCCAATGGCCTACACTTGAACGTGTCCGTGATACCGAGATTATACACTCTCCTTTTGCTGCGTAAAATTCGGCAACGGCTAATCCAATCCCTCGGCTTGCACCAACGATCACTATATTCCGTTTTTTCTCTATCAAGTCCAATTCCTTGTTATATTTAACCTGAGATTTTTCTCAGTAATGCAATAACTCACTATCTTTTAAGAACAGGTCATTCATAAGTAATGATTACAGCTTCCTTAGGGTAGTACTAACCCAGAGTGGCAAAACACGACGCAAAAATTTAGCCAAAGTAATTAAACCCTACCGCGTTCCAAACCCAAAACGCGTGAATAACGCTTAGATAACTGAGTGCACACATCACATAATGTATTTTAAAAAGCCAGTGTAACTCATTCATACTTATCATCAATGGAAGCTTTATTACTTTCATAAAGGTCGTTAAAACAATTGCTAACACTAAAGACAGCAGAATTTTTACCTCAATTGTCGGAAAATTTATGTTAAATTTGTATTCATCATAGACAATGCCTACATTCATTAATGTAAAGCCCACCGTAGCCACAATTATCATTGTTGAGCTACAGCATGCCAACTTTTCGAATGTCACTAGCCTTTTGCCTTGACGAACTCGAACAATACACAGTAACAAGGTCAATAACGATAGCAAAGAAGCAATTGCCAACACTAAATTGAAGTAAAATGGACTTTGCAAAAAGCCCACCCGCTCATAATCGCCAGACCACATACTCGCTGAAAAACGCGCTATATTTCCTGTATCATCGCGATAAAAGTAAAAAGTAGGTGTATTTTGAGATTCAGCTTGGAAGGTGTCTCCTTCAAGATGTTTTAGTTTTATTTTACCTCCAGCCACTATCATGACTAACCTTTGTTGCCCTTCAATAGCAACGCTTACCGACGCATGCAACGCAGCTAGCTTCTCTAGCTGGGTATATGAACGACGAGTACTCAAAAATGTTCCCGTATAATCTTCAAGGTTAGGTTGGCTAACTTGCTGTTTTAAAACTTGTGCATATATATTTGTTTGCAGAGGGGGACTTGATCGCGACACTTTAGTCTGGCTTATCGGCTTATTTCGATAGTATTTGTTAAGTATTGCGGTAGGTAAGGTCTCAACAACGTGTCCCCCTCTTCCCGATACATTAGTTGAAATGAAAATGCCTAACTGAATTTCAGGGAACATTACCATATTGGCAGCAAACGTATGGGTCGCCCCCGAATGATAGCGCACCTTGTAACCTCTAAGCTTGCCATCAAACATACCATGGGCAATCCCTGTTGCCAGTGGTCTATCATCGTATAATCGATGTGACATTGCTTTTTGGGTAACTGGCTGAACTAAAAGGTTGTTATCATTCATTAGCACTGACATATAACGTGCCATATCATTGGCGGTTGTAGAAACAGCCCCTGCACCGCCTGCATGCCCAATAAACTCAAAAGATTTGGCAGTATTATTCCCTTTTCTATCTTTAAAATACCCTGCTGCAAGCTGCTGCTGTAGGTCGGACTTCATTGCTGTAAAGGCAGCTCTTGCGTTTACAGGTTCTCGTAATGTTGTATTTTCCATACCCAACTTAGAAAAAATATGTTGCTCCATGTAAGTCGCCAAATCCATACCCGACTGCAACTCGACCAGATAGCCTAGTAAAGCAAAGCCATAATTAGAATAGGATACATTGACACCCGGCGGCCAAACTCTTTTGGGCATATATGTTGCGAGGTACTGCTCTATACTAATAATTTGTGACGGGTCTTCCACGAATAAGTGACCAGCATCCGCTTCTTCAAAACCCGCCCGATGACTTAATAAGGCACGTATTGTAATAGGCGCAAAAGTATCTGGTATTTTAAATTCGCTTAGGTATTCATTGATATCAGTATCTAGAGATAGCTTTCCCTGTTCCACCAGCTGCATTACCGCAAGAGCCGTCATTGTTTTGGTAATAGAGCCAATGCGAAACAAAGTTGCATTGGGATCAACCTTGGTTTGGCTTGCTACATTGGCAAACCCGTAACCCTTGAGCAAGATAATTTCCCCATCTTTGACAATCGAAACCGCAACTCCTGGCAGGTTGTGTTGCACCATGGCTTTATCAACCCAGTCATCAACATAGGTTCTCAGGCCTTCGAAGTCTTCCTTTGTTCTCCTCCCCTTCACCTCTGAGATTTCATTACCATCAACTACTGAATGCGACTTGCTAGCCTGTGCTTGTGCTTGTGCTTGTACACTAAAGAATATGCTAATAGCTAAAGTGAATACAAAAACCTTTAGGACAAATAAACCATCAACAATCTTTGCTTCCATACTTATACTCATTTCCTTATTGTTTGCGGTAAAAAATTAGTGTCCAAAGAAGCACAAAGATTATTACAGTAAAAGCGTTAAACTTTTCCATTAGGGCTTTCGATAAGTGTAGGGTTAACTGCGTGCTAACCCTATATAGGAGCCATAGTATCAAATGTTTTTCCGTAATGGGTAAGAACTTGAAGTGAACAGACGCAATGGTTGTTTTGTCAACGAGTTCATAAAAAGGCTTCTGCTCAAGCATCGCTCACTGCTACATTGTTATTGTTTACGCTTGCACGTGTTGACTGCCAACAGAGTAATGAACCGAGTGTAACTGCGATAACCCCAACCCAAAACCCTGTTGTTAGCGAAATGCCTAATATCCACGAGGCGAATATACCGGAAAATACTGGAGTAAAATAAGAAATGACAGCAAGTAAGATCATATTGCCACCAATTATAGCCTTGTTCCACAGTGCGTAGCCTAAAGCCATGCCACCACCAGCCACGACTAACAAGCATACTTTGTAAAACGAAAAGTTAGATTGCAAGCCTTGTTCAATTAAACACCATTTAACCCACAGCGTTATCGCTGTAAAGATGAAGAACAAAGTAATTGCATTCTGACCATTTGACAACATTTTGGTGAGATTACAATAGACAGCCCAAATAATTGCGCCCCCAAAAGCAAGGCCAAAAGCCATGGGATTGCTTACAATACTGCTTACTAAACTCTCGATAGATAAACTAGTATCGCCCGAAACCACCATATAAACACCTGTAAAAGCAAGTATGCTACCGCAAAACAGAAGCACAGTGTTCGCACTGTTACTTCGGCTAATTATCGCGCCTAGGATGGTAAATAGTGGCCATAAATAGTTTACAATGAGGACTTGGGCAGACTGTGTTCTAGAGTTTGCAAAGCCCAGAGATAAAGACAAACAAAGTTCATATGCAACAAACAATACCCCACCAAAAATCACATAAGATTTTGGGTAACTTTTCATCTTTGGAAAGCCTAAAAACAGCACGAGAAATATCGCTGCCACTGAATAGATTAAGGTAGCCCCCCCAATTGCACCAAAATCTTCACTAACGATACGCATAACATGCAGTACTGCACTCCATACCAATACCGCTAATATACCAAATACTGTAAACTTATATTGCGTTTGCAAGGATTGACTCCATATTTATCTGGGAATAAAAGTTCTCTCTCCCAGCGTGCTGAATAAAGGCGAACATGTCGGAAAATATAACATTCACAAAGGGTTTTATAGAAAAAAACTATCAAGTGCTATTCGCTATAAAGGTTATAATTAAGCTCCGTTTGATTTCTGTTTGTAGATATTATTTCTAACATTAACGCTTCAAGCGCTTGTAACTTCGCGTGAGCTGCTCTTCGGTTAGTGTACCTCCAGCCCCAAAGCTCAAGTGTTTGCTCTAAAACGTTAAGATATCATAATGGGTTACTGATAATTGATAATAGCTGATGATAGCTGACACCCACTCTAAATCGATACACACCAATGGTTGTACCTTTGGCCTAAACACGAGTTTTTTAGGCTATTAAAACACCAAAATAAATACGATTTCATTGAGTGTAATAAAATCCTATTCGTAATGGGTATAACTTGGCGTTATTATTAAAAGGTGCTTTTTCACTTTTCTTTGAGTGGTAAGCTATTTGATAACTCCTCAAGCTTGTCGTTAATATCTTTGATTTGGTGCTCATCACTTACTGACTTTTTAACTTCATTAAGCGCCATTTTATACGCCACATCTAGGGCGTTAGTCTGTGGTATTTCAATATGAGGTTTAACGCCAATCGCTTCCCAGTTTGTTTTCGTTTTTGGATTAATGGCCTTTGCTATAGGAATACCAGCTCTAAAGCCACTTCCTAGTTCATAAAACTGCCAAGGATTTGCGCCACCTTTCGTTCTTTCCCCAACCAATGTAGCCCGCTCTAGGTGTTTTAAGTTATAAGCAAACTCCTCTGCTGCGGAAAACGTGTCATTACTCGTGAGTATGTAAATGGGAGTGTCCAGATGAATTGAACCGTTAACATTAGCAAAAGTACGGTATTCACGGGTAGAGTCAGTCACGCGCGAATAAATGCTATTGAAGTGGGTGTTTGGCTTTAAAAAATAACTACTAATAAACTGCACCATTTCAGCGCTGCCGCCCCCGTTATTACGAAGGTCAAATATAAGGGCATCTGCATTTGATACAAACCCCATAACACTTTCTACTACACTTTTTGAATTTTTCGATAACTCAGCAAATCCCCAAAAGTCAACATAACCTATATTGCCATCGAGTACTTCAACTCGATTAAAGCCTGAATTCTTCCGACTTAATTTGGTAAACCAGGGTTCACGCTTTGTTTTATTATTCTGGCTTTTATTAGGGTTTTGCCATTGTACAGTAAAGTGCTTGTCAAACTTTTGCAATTCTGCGGTTAGTAACGAGGCAAATTGTTCTTGTGACTGACTGCTAGTAAATTCAGAACTTGTTTTCAGCACGGTAAGAGCATCTGAAATTTTATCTATCTTTTTTACTTCAACATATTGTTGCTCAATGTTATCTGTAAGCGTATTCAATATATGATTTTTATCAATATAACTGATATCAGCATGTGCCAGTGGGGAAAAAACAATAAAACCCCATATTATAATGCCACTCTTAAATTCCATCTCTTTCCTTTATTAGCATAATCATATAGCCTATATTCTCGGGCTAAAGCTAGTACTAAGCAGCAAAACCCTGTTTTGGTTACACTCTTTCTAAAGAGCTTTTTAGTTTTCATCACTTTAAAAAAGGTTACTAATAGTTTTAACTTCCTCTTTTATTAAAGTTATTTAATTTAATAAAAGCTATTGTTATTACCCCCTTGAGCACAACTATATCAATAGTTCTAAACTGATTTATATATTTTAGGTCATACTAAATTTAGCTAATCAATATACCTGCTGAGAACACCAAGCACACATAGTAAATACCTTCCCCTAAGCACTATCAAACATATTGAAATAACGTTGCGCATGCTCCTGTTTTTGAATTTCGGGGGTTCGACTTATCACTCAATCTCCACCCCGCTCTACACAAAAACTGACTTTTGCGCCACCGCTTGGGTTATTGCCCAGTTTAAGCTGTCCACTGTGGTTTTCAATAATAATGCGAGAGAGCATCAAGCCTATGCCATTGCCATCGGCTTTGGTGGTATAAAATGCTTCAGCAGCTTCATTTAGGTTGGAAAAACCAGGACCTGTGTCTGTCACCGTAAACACCAATTTGTCTGAGTCAGGAATAATACTGAGAGCGACTTCGGGTGGCGGCGTACAAGCTTCTAAAGCGTTATTTATAAGGTGGCAAAGCACTTGTTTAATTTGGCTAGGGTCAAAAAAACCAAATTGCTCAGTTGTATTTTTTACTTGTAGCTGAGGATATGCGCTTTGCAGTTGCGCGCAAAACTCACTTACGTTGATGATTTGTGTATGTGCAGGAGGAAGCTTAGCAAGAGCAGCATAATTTCCCATAAAAGCCTTTAAGTAACTGGCACGCTCGTTAATAAGTGCAAGTCCACTGCTAAATCTATCAATATCAATATCTCCATTTAAGCGTTTGGTGAGGCTACGTGCTACCGTACCAATTGGCGCCAAGGTATTATTGATTTCATGGCTTAAAATACGAACAAAGCGCTGTAAGGCATCCTTTTCTTGTTGATATAAAATACTATCGAGTTGCTTTAGCACCAGTAAGGTATGGGGCTTATTCGCGATGTAGCAGCTATCATGTTCGAGTAAAAAAGCATGTTCTACACCACTTAGCATGACAGAGACTTTTCCTTGTTTTCGCTCTGCTTGTAATGATTGAAACCAACCAGATACGTCGTCTTTATAGCAATCTAGAAACGTTCGCTCTGCGTAGCTGTTAGCGAATGCCACTTTTTGACTGTCAAATACAATGAGCGCACAGTCAATCTTTTCAATAATTTGCTTTAGCAGGTCGCTGTGCTCTGCAAGCGCCCGCTGATCAGCTTGCATAGTTTGTGCTAGTGCATTTACATGCTCAACAGTTGAATGCAATTGTCTATCTTTTGCGTGTACAGCCCTTAGGGCATAATCACCTTGGCGGAGCGATATCAGCAACGTGTCTATCAAATTTATGGTATGCTGTCTCGTTGAACCAAAGTGATAAGCCAATAAAACACCGCACGCTATAAATATCAAATCAACAAGTACAATCAATGTTATTGGGTAATGATGGATCATGAGCAGCACATTTACGATAACAAGTAGTAACGCATTGAGTAGCCAATGTCCAAATCGATAAAACACTTAAGTCGGCTCCTATTCGTATTTATCCATTTTGCGATACCAAGCACTACGAGACAAACCAAGACTTTTGGCTGCTTTTGAAACATTACCACCATGAAACGCTAAGCGGCTAAACAGTGCCTGCTCTACAATTTCATCCAGCGTTAAATCGTGATTCTCGGGTATAACTGACGTACTTTTTGTTGTTGAGTGAAGCGACTGGTCTGAGGCGTTATTGAGTGCCAAGTCACTGGCAAAAACTTTAGCGTTTGCACACGTGAACACAACCCGTTCCATCATGTGTTTTAATTCTCTTACATTACCCAAAAACTCATATTGATTAAGCGCTTTGACTGCACAAGGCATTAAGCTTGCGAGTGGTTTTTTATAATTATGACTAAACTGGGATAAAAAGCGTTCTGCTAGTGGCAAAATATCTTCAGGACATGATCTTAACGGCGGTATTTCTACTTCAACCGTATTGAGTCGGTAGTAGAGGTCTTGGCGAAACGCTTGATTGGCGATAGCATCATGAAGTTTGCTATTAGTCGCCGATATGATTCTGGCCGTATTTTCCAAAACTTTGTGGCTACCAACAGCAGTGTATTTTCTCTCCTCTAAAACCTGTAACAGCTTTGCTTGCGAGCGTAGTGACAAGTTAGCAATTTCATCTAAAAATAATGAGCCGTTACTCGCGAGCGTAAATGCCCCAACCCTATCTTCTTTGGCATCTGTGAACGCGCCTTTTTTGTGCCCGAATAATTCAGAATTAAACAGCTCATCGCTCACTGCCCCCATATTAATTGAGATAAAACTGCCATCTGCGCGTCGAGAATGCTCATGTATATACTGCGCGTAATAGCTCTTTCCCGTGCCATTTTCACCAGTGAGCAAAATATTCATCTCACTTTGCGCTAACTGCGTCAGTTGCGCGAGCACTCGCTGTTTGTGTTCGCTTTGTGTAACAAAGTTAATTGACCGCTGAGTCTTTTTAAGGCGTTCATTTTCAGCGGAAAGGCGTACTAAGTCTTGTCTGTCAGCACGCTTCTCAATGTGTACTTTTATGCTGTGAGCAAGGCGCTCATCGTCCCAAGGTTTTTCGATGAAATCCGCTGCACCTTGCTTGAGGGCATTCACAGCGAGATCTAACGTCGCCCAGCCAGTCATCACTACTATCGGTAAAAGTGGGTCGATTTGCATCAATTGGGAGATTGCCGCAAGGCCTTCTTTACCACTGGTCGTATCTTGGGTAAAGTTCATATCCAATAACACCAAGTCTACTTCTTGCGTACTCACATAATCAAACGCTGCATCTGGTGTTACGACGCCATGGCAAGTATAGCCTTCATCTTCAAGTAAAAACTTCAGACTCGCTTGAATATCAAGCGAATCATCTACTATGAGCACCTTTTTCACATTATTATTCCATTCTTAAGCTAACCGCAGGTTGGACTTTTATGCAGCGCTTCACCGGTACGTATAACGCAAAGCACACCGCCGCAAATACCAGCAACAAAGTCACTGTACCTGCGCCAAACATTACGCTGAATGGCACAACACCACGGAAAAAGTCTACCGCAAGATAACACAAGATATAGAAAATTGATGCAGAAATCATCAACCCAGTTAAGGTATGGGCAAGGTTTTTCTTGATAAATAACAACATGATCTGACCATCTTTTGCCCCTAAAGTACGGCGAATACCTATTTCATGCCCAGACTTATTTATCGTACTTAACCCCATGGCGTAAATACCAATTAAAGAAAGCGTCAATGCAAACCCACCGACAATCAAAAACACATAAATGATACTAGTGAAAGCCCCCATCATAGAGCGGTGGTTGTCGTAGTGATCAAAGATATAGCTGGTTTCGAGCTTGCTTGAGAGCCTACCTAACACGCGATAGAAGGCTTCGTAACTTTGGCTTGGCGGCAACTCAGTAATGAACTTAACCGCCATTGCATTTTCCTTTGGCGCATATTGATGAAAACTAAAGTAGACTTCATGACGACGATCGCTGGCAACAACGTTCATTTCATCCACAGCAATACCAACTATTTTAGCGCTTGGCCATTTTGCATCACGTAACATCAGTGAGCGACCCAATACTTCCCCACTGCCGAACAGAGCCTCTGCGAGAGACTGGCTAATGATCACGACGGGCGCAGCTTCTGTGTTGTCTTGTGCTGTGAAGTTCCTACCGCTTTGCAACTCGCGCTTAAACAGATGAGATACCGCTTCAATATTTATGATTTTATCGGTATACACTTCGCCCTCACTTGTTAGCACATCAAGCTCCATCTCACGTTGATACACGCGCCCTTCTTTGAATGCAGGATCCAATGTCATTCCCACGACTAATGCGCTTGCCATTTCGACCGCTTTATCACTCGAAAACTCGCTTTCTGTTTGAAATTGCAACTCAGTTGAGTACACCCCTTTGAGGGCTTCGCCGTCAATATTCCCCGCCATAGAATACATCACATAGCCTATGGTGCTCGATGCCATCAGCATAAAGCTCACTAAGATCACCTGCAAAGACAGTAGGCGTTTTGACATCAATCCCGCTTGTTTTCCGGTTGCACCTCGTGTGCCGTCTCGCAGTACATCATTGATGTTAAAATTAGCGGTTTTCACCGCAGGTAACAGCACTGCAATAGCAAATACCAAGCTTATCAGCAGTAGTGACACCAAGATGGTGACTGCATTTAGCTGCCAATACCACCAGTACGGCATTTTGCCACCAAACATCATATTCATAAAAAAGTTCAGCGCTCGCAAACCGAGGTCTGTTAATAATAGCGCCACAACCCAACTGCTAACGCAGTAGACCAAGCCCTCGCAAGCATGCTGCTGAACCACCCTTAATTTTTTCGCGCCAATCGCGGCCCGAATAGCCGACTCTTTTTGTCTCTCAATGATTTTGGCAAAAAGTAAGTTACCAATGTTAATTGAGGAAATAAGCAAAATAAGTACGATACCAGCCATAAACAAGGTAAATATAAATACCGCTTCACCATCGGTGTTGTATTCCACCAAGGTCATAGATTCAACACGAACAGCTTTATCTACCTCAAGCGCTGACTGACTAACGCGCTGCTTTGCATAATCAGTGAAGAATAAACTTAAACGCTGCTCAAGCTTTGTCTCTACCGTCTTATTTGGCATCTTATAAATAATATCGATGACATCAGCAGGTGCTGTGTTATTGCCCTTAAGAGGCAGCCAAAGTTTAGAAAATATCGGGAAGTTATTGTGTTTGGGCATCACACCGATAATCTCGTAAGGCTTTTGGTCAACGACCATCGTGCGCCCTATAACATCTTTGCTACCTTGAAATAGATGCAACCAGAGATAGTCTGAAATCACGACCACATTTTGGGCAGCTCCCACAAAGTCATCAGCAGTATAAAATCGCCCAAGTGCTGGTTTAATATCCAGAAACTGAAAAAAGCGTTCATCAACATAGGAGCCTCGATAATGATTGCCTCGCTCAGCGTCACTTACCCAAACACTCGCTGGCGCAATATAAAGCCACTCCTCAAGTTGTTTAACTTCATCAAGTTCTTGAAGTTGTGGCAGCATGCTGTATTCAAAGCGATTTTGCATGCTGATAGGGTTACGAACCTTAAAGATCCTGATTTCTGGGCTGCCACTACCCACTTGGCTATGTGAAAAGGCCACCGTATAAATATAGTTAAAACCAATCAAAGATATGGTCAAACTACCAACCATGATAAACATCATCAATAACGTGAAGCGCATTGATTTGGCGATATTTCTCAGTGCATAACGAAAGTCTAGAAGTAATCCCATACTAAGCTCCAACGACTTTGCTTGCGCGCTCAAGCTGCTTTTTGTCTCTTAAAATTGTGCCATCTAGCATAGAGATAACACGGCTAGCGTAAGTCGTAGATTCGATATCATGCGTTACCATACAAATCGTTTTGCCAGCAGCATGAAGCTCGCTTAATAACCCTAACACTTGCTGTGCATTGTGTGAGTCCAAATTACCGGTCGGCTCGTCTGCAAGGATCAAATCAGGTGAATTAATCAAGGCTCTTGCAACCGCAACACGCTGTTGCTGTCCGCCTGACAGCTGAGAAGGAAAATGATTGATGCGGTTTTCTAATCCCACCATCGACAGAGCATCTTTGGCTTTTTGCTCCATTTCTTTTTGGCTAATGCCGCCGATATAAGTCAACGGTAACATGACATTTTCGAGCACGTTTAAATCACTGATAAGATTAAAGGCCTGAAAAATAAAACCGATATGATTGGCACGAATATGAGCACGCTCGTCCGAGCTTAAATTAAACGCTTGGTTACCACTGATAAAGTACTCGCCGTTACTTGGCTCATCAATCAAGCCCAAAATTGACAGTAACGTTGACTTGCCGCACCCTGACGGTCCCGTGATAGCCACAAACTCGCCGGGCTCTACTACGAGATTAATACCATCTAGCGCTTGCGTTGCAATTTCGTCTGTTTGAAATCGCTTTTCGATGTTGTTGAGTTGAATAACTGAGTTCATAATGATGTCCTGTTAACGCACTAGCACTTGGCTATCTTGAGTGTATTTTTCCATATCGGAAATGATGATAGTCTGATTTTTATTAAGGCCTTCAAGCACTTCTATATAGTTTACCGAACGCTGACCAAATTTAACTGTTTTTTTCGTCGCCAAATGTTTATCAACAACAAAGACACTGGCTTGATTATTTGCCACGGCATTGGCAGGCATGGCAACAAAAGTAGCGTTTGATTGATGACTGGTCACAATTACGCCTTCAATATTGAGCTTGTCTCTGGCTTCTCTTGGCAATGTATTTGTGACGCTTAGCTCCACCTCCACTTGGCCATTTACCACCTTTGGAGAAACACGATTAACAACAGCACCAAAACGAGAGGTGTAGGTGTCTATCGTCGCTTGTTGCCCAACTTGTACCTGTGGTGCATCTAATTCAGCGACATTAATTTTAGCGACTAGTAAGCGGGGATCAGCGACCTCAGCTACTGAGCTGGTGCTAGCTAGCTGCATGCCTAATTCAATAAATACATCTTGAATTTGACCTGTGATGGGCGCACGCACTTTAAGCGCAGTAATGTTCTCTTTAAGCAGCTTAATTTCAGAATATAAACTGGCTTGCTCGGCCTGCTGCGCGGTCATTTTCGCTTGCAACACAGCTTGCTGAGTAGCGACGCTGGTTTGTTGTAATTCAACTTGTTTTTGACTGCGCTGCATTGCAAATTCGCTGCGCTGATGGTCAAGCATGGAAATGGTACTGTTACCTTTGTCTATCAAGGTTTTTTGTGCTTGCCACTGGGCTTTTTCAGCTTTATAGGCCAACAAAGCGTCGTAGTGAGCCGTTTTTGCTTGCTGTACTTTCGCTTGCAATTCAGCCAGTTCAGCTTCGTGTTGTGCTACCGTTTTGCTCAGCAAGCTTTGTTTTTGAGTCAATGTTTGATGTAAAGCAGGGTTTTCTAGTCGCGCAATTATCATCCCTTGTGTGACCATTTCTCCAGGCTTTACCAAGACCTCAACCACTTTCCCTCCGCTGATACTAGTTACCAAGTGGCGTTTCTCTAGTACTAAACTACCAAGCCCCTTCACACTCAGCTCAAACTCTCCTTGCTGCACTTTGGCGACGATTAATTCATCTTGAAAAACCACATTCGACGCGCTTTGCGTATATGCTTTGGTGAAAACGACCAAGCCTCCGACAAGTAGCGCAATAACCAGCAACACCAGTTTAGTCATTGGTAAGCGCTGAGTTTTTGCTAGTTTTATATCCATACTCTGTACTCCTCTTTAAGAATACAGGATATAAATCAAGTTTCAGGCCATTATTTTTTTCATTAATAATCAATACGATAAACTATTTCAGTAGAAAATAAGATAGCAGGTGTGTCGAAAGTGAGACACAGTAATTAAACAACCTGTCTCGAAACTGGAACAGTTCAAAAAGCGGGAAGCAAAAATCCGGAGCATCAGTGCTGTAATTCAAAAATGATTGGTGGTGTAACTGACGAGCAATGCTTGCAATGACTTGGAAAGCTTGAGCATTAACCTAAACTAGGGATAATAATACCAATTTGACTTAATATTTGCTCAATTTGAAGGAGTAAATCTAACGCTAACTGCGTTAAAAATTTCTTATTTAGAACAACTAAATAGCAAAATTTTGCCTTGCCTACAGGACGTAGGTACCTTGGCGATAGCAGGACGCGGTAGCGGGGTTATCGACAAGATTTTCTCGCCTCAAAATAGACCACTTAATTAAGAAAATTGGTATAACTTGTTCTTTAGCAGCTGTTATCACTTACTACTGCGTTCACTTTTTTGCAATAGGATGGTTAGCGCTTAGATGGGTGGTGTGTTTTAGTTTCTGATGTGTGCATTCGCTTTGTGCAGTTAACAATGACTTCTCGCTTTTCGTCTTCGCTAAAGCGACTCCAGCTGGTGATTTCTTGCAGTGTCCTAAAACAGCCAACACACACATCGTTATCGTCCAAACAGCACTGCCTTACGCAAGGGGAGTGGACAAAGTAATCATTTAAATTTGCCATCAAAGGTTCCTAAAACATCCCTAAAATCGATACCTCGAGTGTACTATTTGACAAGATCCTTTTCTAATAATAGTAAAGTTTTATTATTGTGTTGTAGTGAATCAAATTGACTGTACCCTTGTTTTTGATAAATGTGTAATGCTCGCTTATTTTTGGCAAACACATCCAACCAAATACGTACCATCTGTAATTCAACTAATACATACGCTTCCATCAGCTGCAGCGCTTTTTGCCCAATACCCATTCCTTTTTTGCTAACAACAATACGGCGAAATTCGACGCTATTTTTATCTGGTTCAGCAGCCAAAAGTATAAAACCAACTATCTCATCTCCGTCCTGTATATTCAAATAATAGACATTAGGCTCAATAAACAATTGTTGATGAGCCGTCAGTGTACTACTCAAAATAAACTCTGTATTTTCCTGCGCGCTTTCCATTTCACATAAAATTGCCAATTCTACAAACTCACTTGGTACTAGCTTTATCATCTTCTTTAACCTGAATTTAGGATAGTTAGTTAACTTCTCTTATTTCCCCTTGATACGACGAGGCACATCAAACCTGTGCCACCGTCATTGAGCCGTGCATATAACCATTACTTAAGCAATTTCGCATTCAGATCATTGATAAAATCCGCATTGTTCAATCTCGTATCTTGCGTCACCAACCAAGCTTCAAGTGTATCAATGCTCGCTGATTGATAAAGCGTTGCTAGGTAATTTTGAAGCGATATATTAAGCTCATCACACAGCGTTTGCAGACACACCCAAACTGCTTCAGGCATTTCTATGGATTTCCTATGTTTTTTTAGTTGCGAGTGTTGAAACATGCTTAAGAGCCCAACCAATCCCAGCGCACTCTTTTCGTCTAAAGGAGCTATTTGTTGAGTTTGTATAAACTTGGGAGGTTTGGGGAAATCAAATATGAACTCAGGTGAGCTGTTATTACAGTACTGGTACTTCACTTCTGCACCAACTGATAAATTCGTAGCTTCACATGGAATAGTAAAAGGAACGTTAAGACTACTCTCATGCTCACCGAGCATGTGCTCTTTATACACAGTAATATGCGTATTCAACTTAAAGCCGTCGCCTGGCTCATACTCCTCAGGGATCGTTAACGTTCCAGTCAATACCGAGCTATCTCCTTCACTTAATTTTTTAACGGTTGCGCGCTGCAAATTAAAAAACTCACCGACTTGAACCTCAGCATCGCTTCTTTTTAATGTGGCAAAAAGCGCTATCGACTCGGGGATCAACACGCCATCTTCTTGCAAATATGGGAATAAATGCTTAAAGATCCATACTTGTGGCTCCCTTTTTAGGAGGGCCGTCATCGTTTCCGAAATAATAATATCGAATTTATCTGCATCTCTTGGCTGCCATTTTAGTGCATCGGTGCACACCACTTCATCAATGCAATGTACAACATCCAGCTTATCAATAAGTTGCTGTACTGCTGAAACATTCTCTTTATGTATGTCGAGTAATGTTGCTCGAACTGGTAAGTCGGGGAGCATAGCGAGTAAAGGAACAAGCAAGGTTGCATAGGGGCCTGTACCTGCGTATAAAATACGTACTTCAGGTAAGCCTTGGTTTAGCTTGTCTTCTATCGCAGCTTTTACCCCCTGCATAAAGACAAGGCTTCGCAATTGTTCTTGAGTGCATTTAGCTGCTTGCACAGGGGAAATCGCAACGCCAAACTCGGTGTTTACATTACTCCAATCATTCATATCAAACTCAGTTTCAATGCCTGTCAGTTCACCTAGAACTTGAGTGAATGCTTGAAATAACACACTTAAATTTGCAGTATGTTTGTTCGCGGCAAAAATGCTATTCAGCAAATCCCGCTTAAATTCTTGAAGTTCCATTGTTTTCCTTGAAGTACGCTCAGATACATTATTAAAGCACTAAAACACTACTTTACAGTATCTTTGACCCTTTTCTTATATTGTTTTTTAGATCAACTCTGTTTTTGTTTCTGATCAATGATGGCGCTGCAACTGCTGTTAAACTGAGTACTCTGAGGCTTGCAGAAAGTTACACAACATACTGTTTTGGGATTTAACTTGGTATTGTCAGCAACTCAGATTAACTATATTTAGCCACCCAATCAAGGAGCAACATGATGAAAGCTGCGTTAGTGCATCAATTTAAACAGCCACTAGAAATTCAAGAAGTTGAAAAGCCTGAGCTCACCCAAGGGTCGGTCATTGTAGAAATTGCCGCCTGCGGTGTCTGCCATACAGACTTACATGCGTGTCACGGTGATTGGCCGGTAAAACCAAAATTACCACTAGTACCCGGTCATGAGGGGGTTGGTACGATTATCGCAAAAGCTGACGATGTCAAACATCTGGCCATTGGAGATAGAGTCGGCATACCTTGGCTGCATAGTGCCTGTGGTCACTGCGAGCACTGCCTCAAAGGCGATGAAAACTTATGTCCAGATCAACTAAATAGTGGTTACTCTGTGGATGGCGGATATGCTCAATTTTGCAAAGCTGACGCAAACTACGTCATAAAAATTCCAGCAGGCCTATCGTTTGTTGATGCTGCGCCATTGTTTTGTGCGGGTGTCACTACCTATAAAGCGTTAAAAGTATCACAAGCCAAACCGGGAGAGTGGGTGGCTATTATTGGTGTTGGTGGCCTCGGTCACTTAGCTGTGCAATATGCCAAAGCCATGGGGCTAAATGTAGTTGCAGTGGACACCGGTGAATCAAAGTTAGCGCTTGCAAAGGAGCTTGGCGCTGATTTATGTATCGACTTTCAACACCATGACCCCGCACAAAAGATGCAAAAGCAACTTGGCGGCGTCCAAGCCGTAATTTGTACCGCGGTCTCAAAGCCAGCCTTTACGACATCATTTAACAGCGTAAAGCGTGGAGGTACATGCGTTTTAGTTGGCTTACCACCTGAAGAAATGCCAATCCCGATTTTTGATACTGTACTTAAAGGTATCAGTGTAGTTGGTAGTATCGTTGGTACCCGTCAAGATCTCACTGAATGCTTACAGTTTGCCGCTGAGGGCAAAGTAAAGGCCATTATTGAAACCAAACCACTTGAGCAAATCAATGATATATTCGATGATATGCTTAACAGCGAGATTAACGGAAGAGTTGTGCTTACCTTTGACTAACCTGTGCAGGCGTGCTGAACACGATTCCATTTAGCACAATAAGGAATAACAGCTTGGGCGCGCCAGTTGTTATTCCATGTTTGAATCATGTCATATGAGTATTAATACTTTCTACGCAAAAAATAACCCATACAGTACCAGCAGTACTAACGTTAATGAAAAACCATATCGAACACGCTTTAGCACGGTCTCATCTTTCAATGTTTTAAAAATCACACCACCTAATGCCAGCCACATTGTGTCGACCACTATCGCCACCACATAGCAAATACTGGCAGCAAGCAAAGTAGCAACTAGATTTGAACTTGCAGGCACTGAAGCAGTTGCAAAAATAGCGATACAAGCCGCGTAAGCTTTGGGGTTAAGGAGGTTAAGAATAAACCCATCTTTAAAGCTAGGTAGCTGTGCGCCAGTTTTACCAAGCGCCGAGTTGTTTGCTGCAATTTTATAGGCGACGTAAATTAAGTAGGCCGCTGCAAGCCACTTTAGCACGAGCGTCACCTGAGGCTGACTTACCAGCAATCCAGCCACTCCCGTAGCCGCACAAATCACTGCTACTAACAATCCCGCCAAAATACCAGCTAAGAACGGGAAACCTTTTTTCACACCTTGGCTGGCGCCAGCTGCCGCAAGTGCTAGCGGCGCAGGCCCTGGTGAGCCAAGCAACACCGCAGTTGTAATTGCCACAGAAAGTAGAGCTTCGAACATCATCTTATCCTTATGATTTTTTATATTACGAGTTTGCTTGTTATATCAATTCGCTTAATTAAGTGATCTATTTTGAGGCGAGAGAATCTTGTCGATAACCCCGCTTCCGCGTCCTGCTCACGCCGAGGTACCTACGTCC
>NZ_RCSQ01000027.1:0-11221 GCF_004103255.1 Pseudoalteromonas sp. PS5 | reverse complement strand
AAGTATTAAGTCAATTGGTATACTGATGGGTCAACAAGCTTCATTAATGCGATACAAATCTGAGGATTACTTGAACGTGCTGTCTTTAACATTTTTCCTAAGAACAGCGAAAATAAAAAGCCCAATGACTAAGCACTGGGCTTTGGGGCAAGTATAAAAATTGAAAATGTTATGAGTTCGAGCGCGCTTGGGTCGACTCTCGAGTAATGAGTTTAGCTTCAAGTACATGTTGAAATGGCGTTTCTTGCGGCTGCGAAATATGCTTTATTAACTCCTCTACTGCAATACGTGTCATCTCTTCGACAGGCTGTGCAATGGTCGTTAGTCCAGGCCAAATATGCCGAGCGATCGGCGCATTATCAAAGCCTGCAATAGACAACTGTTGCGGCACTTTAATTTCACGTTGCGTAGCCAACTTTAAAACGGCAGCCGCCATATAGTCATTTGAAGCAAAAACAGCGGTCGGCCTAGGGTCTAGATCTAAAATCGCTTTTGCGCTGTCTGCACCCGAATGGTAACTGAAATTACCTTCTGCGACTAAACGCGGCTGAAAATCTATACCATGCTTTGCGATCGCGCGCTGATAACCGGAAAAACGATTTTCTGTGGCACTGTGATCTGGGTGACCTTTGATAAATGCTATTTCGGTGTGACCTAACTTAATCAAGTGCTCTGTAAGTTCAAACGCGCCCTGTTCATCGTTACTTCTAATCGAAATGGAGTCATCTCCTTCAATTGCCGACGCGACACGTGCATACGGAATTTTTCGCTGCTTTAAAAAAGCTATCAGCTCTTTGGAGTCTGAAAATGGTGGGGTAAGTACAATTCCATCTAATCTTGAAGTCGTCAGTAACTGCTCAACGTTATCAATAAGGTCTTGACCACGCAGTTCACATGGGTGGATCAATAAGTTGTAACTGTGTTTTTGACATGCCTCAAGCGCACCACTTTGCACGCGCGTGATGTAACTCTTTGATGGATTATCGTAAAGGCAACCAATAATAAAGCTGCGGTTTTGTGCCAGACCCCGCGCGATTGGATTTGGTTTATAATTTAATTCTTCAAAAACTTTTAGCACTTTTTCGCGAGTTGCCGGACTGACATTAGGTTCGTTGTTCAAAACCCGAGAAACTGTCTTTTTTGACACTCCAGCATACTCAGCAACGCTATTGATAGTTACTTTTTTCATTGGCCTACCTTAACGATCCTCGTCGCTCGTGAATACAAGCCGCAGCACCAATTAGTGGAATATTATCCTGCACCACCAAAGTTACTGGAATTTGGCTGGTATACTGCGACATCATGCCTTTTTCAGTAAAGCGCTCAACAAAGCTACTTGCTTGCAATCTAGTCTGCATGCGAGGCAATATCCCACCGCCAATATAAACGCCACCTAAAGCACCAAAAGTCAGCGCTAAGTCGCCTGCTACACTGCCCATCCAGTCGCAAAAATGTGTAAGCGTCGCGTCACACACTTTACATTCTTTGGCAAGAGCACTAACTTGCGCAGCGTTTAAGTCTTTTGCTTGCTCACCACGCACTTGCGCCATGGCTTTGTAAAGTCTTGCGATACCGGGGCCAGAAAATACAGTCTCAACAGAGACATGCTGAATGCTGGCACGAAGGACTGTCAATAATTCTTTATCTAAAGCGGTCACCGGCGCAAGTGAAATATGCCCTGCTTCACAGCTCATCACTGCACTGCCGTTAATATCTCGCGCAAGACACGCAGCCCCAAAACCAGTTCCGGGTCCCATCACCCCAATATTAGCCCCTAACTCTGGCTGGCCTTGTTTAATTACAAGGTTTTTCTCTAATGCTAAATATGGTGAAGCATACGCAAACGCGGCGAAGTCGTTTATAACCGCCAGTTCGTAAAAGTCAAACTGTGATTGAATGTCTTCAGAATTAAAATGCCAACCAAGATTAGTTAGGTGTACTTGCTGAGACTTAATAGGACCTGCAACCGCTAAACACGCTCGGCGTGGTTGTGGGATGGGTAACTCAGTTAAATATTTTTGGATAGCGGCTTCAAAAGATTGGAATTCAGCACTTGGAAAAGTAACTTGGTGAGTGATTGAAAAACGATTAGTTTGTGTGTCGAAATCTGACACTATAGCAAATCTAGCATTTGTTCCCCCGATGTCGGCAACGACAATCGGTTCAAACGGCACGGATGAATGGCTTGTTGTCTGGCTCATATTATTATCTCTTTATCACTGCGATTATGCTTGGGCTAACATCAGAGCTGCCAGCACACGTCCTGCAATTTATTGTCTCAGCTAGCCAAAATTTGCACGCCTTGGCTTTTGCTCTTACCTAAACTGAATTAATTGGTAAAAAAATGCTGCCCTTGGCATAGGGCAGCTAAATACGTTTTGACAACAAAATGATAAAACACCGACATTATGACACCGGTGTCAGAGTGTATCAATAAAAATTTGCAAATTCTCTTAAATTGGTTGAAAAAAATTCTCAATGGCTGACAATATCACAGTCCAAAGCGTTGAGAAAAACATGAAAGGTAAAGCAACTTCATTTGATATTGCCCACTATGCAGGCGTATCACAATCTACCGTGTCACGCGCCTTAAGAAATAGCCCGTTGGTTAACGAAGAAACACGCCGCCGTGTCCATGAGATTGCAAAAAAGCTAAATTATAAAGTCGATAAAAACGCCAGTAACCTGCGTACCCAACAAAGTAGCACACTTGCACTATTACTATTTGAAGACCCAACGGAGGATGAATCACAGATCAATCCTTTCTTTTTAAGTATGCTGGGCAGTATTACTCGCGCATGTGCAAAAGAAGGTTACGATTTATTAGTCTCGTTTCAATCCACCAGCAGTGATTGGCACGCTGACTATGAAGATAGTCATCGCGCTGATGGCCTTATTTTACTGGGTTACGGTGATTACATCGACTACCAATCGAAATTACAAACCCTACTCGACAATCACACTAAATTCGTCTGTTGGGGCGCATCTGTTGATGATCGCCCTGATCTAACAGTGAGCTGCGACAATTATGGCGGTGGTGCATTGGCCGCTAAGCATTTAATTGAAATGGTAAGGACTGATTGTGCGTTTATTGGCGATGCTTCGGATCATAGTCCTGAATTTTTCGCTCGCTTTAAGGGCTTTAGAGATACTCTCAAGCAAAAGGCGATTGAAGTCAGCGATCGTAAAATAGCCAATGCCATCTCCACAGAAGACTCAGGTTACCATGCGACCCGCTCACTTATTGCCAATAACGTGACATTCAATGCGCTTTTTGCCGCCAGTGATCTTATTGCAATTGGCGCTATCAAAGCGCTACAAGAAGCTGGGATCCGCGTACCGCACGACGTACATGTTGTTGGTTTCGACAACATAGCTGCGGCCGGTTATGTCTCTCCATCTTTGACAACAGTACAGCAAAATACCACGCTGGCAGGTCAAATGCTGGTTGATAATTTACTTCGGCTGATCAGAGGAGAACAAGTAGCCGATACACTACTGCCACCTAAACTGATTATCAGACAGTCTTCACGGTAACAGTCGCGATAAAAATGCCGAGGTAAACCTTGGCATTTTTATCGCTTGTATTCGTTATTGCAATTTATTATCTACAATTGGGTAGTGATCCCACACTTGTTTTTCTTGTAGTGAACGAACCAACTTTACGTATTCTGCGTGTGTCCAAGCTAGTGGTGTCGCTGAATTAGTTCCTTCACCGAGCGTATATTCAAAGGTATTCTTACCCACGCCATCCCATACTTGCTCTGGTAACATCATGCCCTCATTAGCAAAATGCTCCATCGCTTTGACATAAGTATTTTTTATTTTGCTCTGCTCATCGATACTCAGCTCACCGTCTAGCAGTGCTAATGCAATGTCATAATGACCCCGTTCACCGGTGAAAAACGGCCATACCCGACCACGCTGACCATCAGTATTTTGTCCGCCTTCAGCATAATTTGTTCCGCGCTTTTCATCTTCGCCATAGCCATCATTACCATAGCGGCGATAACCCGGGTAGCTATTCACATCGCCATCAAATTTAAAGCTGTATTTTACTCTCAAGTTTTCTGCAATCGTTTCATCATCATATTCAGGCATTGTTGCTACAATACTTGGCGCATCTGCCGCCCTTACCCCATAACGCACAAGCTCCAAAAAGCCACCATCAATGATCTGTTTCTTATCCATACCTTGACGGCCATTATTTGCGTTTAATGGTGTACTCGAGTTCGGGTCTTTATCCTGACCAATTCGGAAGAAATAACGCCCATCACTTTGCTTACTCTGTAAGTTACCTTCGGTGGTGAACATTAAGGCTTCAACTTCACGATTATACTGCTGTGCTGTTGCTAGGAACTTTTCTTCTCCAGCTTTGTCACCAGCTAACTTAGCAATGTCACTTGCTGTGATTAAGCCTGAAATGATGGCAGCCGTAGTTGATGGGGAGTAACCATTTTGCTCTTCCCAACGCTCTTGCTGAGTTGCTGGAGGCATGATCTGTGTGTCATTCCATAGTATTTTCGCCAGTCCCCCTTCAACCAAAAAGTTGGCAGCCGGTTTGAGCATTTTGTTGTACCAGTACACCAACTTCTCATCACTTAGGACACCTGCTTGCCACAGTTTCCATGCTAGCATAATTGGCATTGCAGTTTGATCAAGCTGTACGCCCACCCACTCAAGTTCACCATCAACATGGGTCTTTTGCAAGAACCACCCCGTATCACCTTGGTTACCTGGTGTTGTATCCGTGACTTGGACTTTTTCTAAATATTCAAATGCAGTTAGTGCTGTTTGCTCATCACCCATCGCTAAAAATGCCATTGCCACTTGGTAAAAATCGCGTACCCATACTGCTTTATAACCCGTATGGCCTTGCTCTGCAGGCACTGTATCTCCCCACGGGTTAGATAATGATGCGATCAAGGCGCCTGCATGGGTTTTATCTTCTTGTGCTTTTAATACAAGTGCACTGGTATACAAGAGCTTGCCATTATCTGTTGTGTTAGCGGTCATTGAGTTAAGTGGTTTAAGGCTGGTGATATAGTCTTGCCACCCTATCGCCTCTCCTTCACCATTATAATCTGCCAATACTTGCCCATATCCTTTAGCTAAAGAAGCTGCGCCTTCAGCAAAACTTTTTTGCGCTGAGTGACCAAAGCTCAAGGTTAAATCAAAGGTATTACTACCGCTAATAGTGCCCAAATTTGCCAGCCAGTTCACATTCCCTGACGTTTCCCCTGTGGTGGTATAAGCTTGAGCTATCTTACCTGTAGACTCCAGCATTGATAAATTATCGCTGGAGTCTGTAAAGCCAACAGAAGCTTCAACAAACCCCGTTTTGCTTTGCAACGATAAATAATTATCACCTTCCCACGCCAATAGCCCTTGATCTGTTACTTTTGCAAAGTCATTTAAACCATTGTTATTGACGTAAGGATTAACGTTCACAAACGCCTTAACAGCGTTTAACTTACTATCCACCTTTGCTCTAACAAATAACGTTTGCCTTTCAGGGTCTGTAAAAATATGCTTTTCAAGCGTAAAGCGACCTTGCTTATCTTTGCTGACCACTTTGTAGGCGAGAGACAGTGGACGGCCACTATCATCCTTGTGCAGGTAATCTATGGTCACATCCAAGCTATCTGTATCCGATTCTTTAACCACAAACCCATCACCAACAATGATAAACTGCATGTCTTTAATTTGCGCTTGGTGGATAAGACCAAACATAGTTTCTGTGATCATGCCTTTAGCAAGCGAAAACCATACCTTTGACACAGCTTTGGTAGAAGCTGCATCACTATATTGCCCACTTTGATAAGCCTCGTAAGACGTGCCAATACCTGTTTTACCTGAGTAAGCCCAATAAGGTTTGGCACCGGGGGCACCCGGTGCTGAATGTGAATCGATTGCTGATTGCTGAGTACCGCAACCAATAAGGCCCGCACTGACAAGCGCAAGTGCAATTGTTGAATACTTAATCATGTTGTTCTCCTTATTGAGCCTTAATCGTGACTCTTGAAACAGCTAGTGCAGCGAGTAAAAACGATACGCCCCCAATAATCAGTGCAAATATCGGTTGGTTGTCAAAACCGTGGCGCAAAATAAGTCCTAAAATACTGGCAGCGAGTAATTGTGGAATAACGATAAAAAAGTTAAATATGCCCATAAATACTCCCATTTTACTACTCGGAAGTGCATTACTCAGCATGGCGTAAGGTAGTGACAAAATTGATGCCCAAGCAAAGCCAATCCCAACCATAGGGATCCACAGTAGTGTTGGGTCACCGATAAATTTAAAACTGATTAATGCAACAGCACCAAATGACAGGTTTGCAGCATGCGCCCCTTTAAGCCCGATACGCTTCACCATAAACGGGATCACCATAGCAGCGATGGCCGCAAAGCCATTGTAGGCCGCAAACAGCACTCCAACCCAATCTGCACCGTCGTTATAAAGTTTGCTGGTTACATCCGAAGTACCGTAATGAAAGCTCGTTACCGCGGAAGTGGTGTAAATCCACATCGCGAATAAAGAAAACCAGCTAAAAAATTGCACCACTGCAAGTTGCAGCATGGTTGTTGGCATCGTGAATAGATCAAAAATCACATGATAAAAGCCATTATTTACGCTTTGCTTTCGCTGCATTACATGAGCTACGGCAAATACCATGGCAAACGCAATTAATAAGCCACTCAATAAATAAAGTTCCTTTTCAAGCTTCATTATCGCCACAGCAAGTAACACACAACCACCAAAACTACCCGCTATTACAGCGCCTTTTAAAAAGTTGACCGGTACATTTGCGGTGCTTATTTGCGGCTGATGAGTTTGCGCTTTTTCAAATGCAGCTAATTGCTCTGGGCTATATTCCTTTGTGTTGACAATAGTCCACATCACCGCAACGAATAAGGTAGCCCCACCCCAATAAAAAGCATATTTTACCGATTCAGGAATTTGTCCTGCTGGTGCTGTATTACTGACATCAAACCAATTGGTCATCATCCAAGGTAAGGCTGACGCAACCACAGCTCCAACGCCAATAAAAAAGCTTTGCATCGCATAACCGTTGGCACGCTGCTTTTCATTTAGGTTATCGCCAACCAACGCTCGAAACGGCTCCATTGTCACATTAATTGACGCATCCATGATCCATAACATACCGGCTGCAATCCAAAGGGTTGGTGAATTAGGCATAATAAACAGTGACAACGTCGTGAGAATAGCGCCCCACAGGAAGAAAGGTCTCCTGCGTCCCAACTTACCCCAAGTTCTGTCACTCCAATAGCCAATAATAGGTTGAACAATAAGGCCTGTTAGTGGCGCAGCAACCCACAGAATAGGAATGTCATCGACTTGTGCACCTAACGTTTGAAAAATCCGGCTAACATTGCCATTTTGCAATGCAAACCCAAATTGGATCCCTAGAAAGCCAAAGCACATGTTCCATATCTGCCAAAAACTGAGTTGTGGTTTTTGTTGTTCTTGTTGCATAGATTACTTCTCTAGTTGATATACCGCACTCGCCAGTGGTGCAAGGGTAATTGTGGCTTTGACCTGCTCGCCAACTTCACTCTGTTGTAATTGTAAATTCGCGTGCGCCTCGAGAATATCGCTGTAGCGACCTTGCCAATCTGCGGGCAAGTGCACTGTTACAGTTCGAGATTGTTGTGCGTCAAAATTACTGATAACAAGCAGTTTTTGTTGGCCTAGCTTGCGGCCAAATGCCATTATTTTCTCAGTATTGATAGGGTCATCACTGTGTGTAGCCACTGGACTGTATTGTCCTGCAGCTATCGCGGGTTGCTTAGCCAGATTCAAAAGCTTAATGTAGTAGTTGCGCAGCGATACTTGCTCTTCGCTCAGCAATGCACCATCAAACTTACCGTGGTTCATCCATTTTTGATGTTCGGGCACCCCAATATAATCAAAAATACTGGTACGGCTAGGGCTGCCAAATCCTGCCTGTTCCGAGCCATCTTCCCCTACCGTTTGACCAAAGTAGATCATAGACGGAGCTGTGCTTATAAGATGACTTACCACCATGGCAGGTTTACCTTTAAGTGCATCTCCAGCAAACTCAGGACTTGCGATCCGCTGTTCATCATGGTTTTCTAAAAAGTGCAGCATATGCGGAGCAATATCCGCAACTGACTGATGAATATCTAATACAGTTTGAGCATCTCCTTTTCCTTGCATTAAGGCTTTTAGGGTGTCATAAAAACCAACCTTATCATAAAGGTAATCCATCTTCCCTTGTTTGATATAAGGCCGATATAAAGCTGGGTTATATACTTCAGCTAGCAAAAATGCGTCTGGTTTTTTTGTTTTAATCGATGAGTTTAAAAAGCTCCAAAACTCTACTGGCACCATTTCAGCCATATCGTAACGAAAACCATCCACCCCTTTTTCTAGCCAAAAATGGGTAATAGCTTGGAACTTATACCAACTGTCTGGCAGCGATTTGTGTTGCCAAAATTCGAAGTGTGCTTGATAGCCCTTGTCTGCATATTCATCTGGTAGGCGGTCAAAATCATAACTACCATCAGGCTTAACCCCATAGTTTACTTTGACGGTTTCATACCAGTCATTGATATCTGGCTTTGCTGATCGAGCGCCGTTCCCTGTCCACTTCGCCGGAATTTCAGTAAATTTACCATCAGCAAGAGGGTGTACATCACCACCTAGCACTTGATAATCATCGCTGCTTGGCACTTCAAATGCTTCACCTACGACATAATAAAAATTATTGTTCTTCGCATAAGTGACTTGCGTGTCATCATTATCGCCAAAATCTATCGTTCCATTTGGTGCCCCTAAAGATTGATAATTACGGGCAACGTGATTTGGTACAATATCGATAATGACTTTAAGCCCCGCCTCGTGGGTGCGTTTAATTAGCGCCTCAAACTCTGCAAGACGTGCTGAGGGGTCATTAGCAAGATCAGGGTCAACGTTATAGTAGTCTTTGATTGCATAAGGTGAGCCAGCTCTGCCTTTCACCACATCTGGGTCATCTTGACCAATGCCATATTTACTATAGTCAGTGACAAGTGCATGATGAAGCACGCCAGTATACCAAACATGGGTTACCCCCATGCTTTTTAACGCCAGCAGCGCCGTTGGAGTGAAGTCAGAAAACTTGCCTACACCATTTTCTTCTAGTGTTCCCCAAGGTTTATTAACTTGTTTAGTATTACCAAATAACCGAGTAAATACCTGATACACGACGGGCTTACTCAATAGCACAACCTCAGGTTGTAGCGTCATCTGCTGTGACTTTTTGTCGATAGGCGCAGGGCTACAGCCAGCTATACTCACTGCACCACCTAAAAGGGCTGAAACAGCCAATAATAAAGATTTATTTTTCATAATGTTGTCATACTGCTGTTTTAACAGAGTCTACTTGCCTCACTGTTTATTTAGAACGACCTGCATACGTATTCACAGAACTACTCATCGTTATTCTTCAGGCTTTATGACTAGTGATAAGCGCTGTTAAGCAATATTTAACTTAAGCTCCTGAGAATAAATGCCTTTTTCACGCTCACTGTGTTGAACTCGATGCTAATAGTCGGTTACCTTCAAGTAACTTGGTCTGGTTATTTATGAAAAGTTGAGGCAAGCGCATCTAGTTCCAATCGATGTGCTTTAAAATTCAATCCACATCGTCTCAAGTAATCTTCAATTTTTTCGATATTATATTGCTTAGCTAACGCGTTGCCTGGTTTGAGCTGAGCCTGATCTGGATAGACTCCATAGCCTGCAAGCAGACAGTGCCAGCTAACCGATGGGTAGTACTGATCAATATTTTGGCGCGTCAATTCATCCGATAAATTATTGCCTGACACCCAAGTTTGCAGCACATTAAATAGTGAGCGAGATAGGTTGTTATTATTTGCATTATCAAGCCAATACTGTGTATCCGTGCGACTATTTACACGATAATGGGCAACAATATAATCTCTAATGGCTTGATAGCGCGTTGCGATCGAATGGTTATGTTTGTCGCGATTCCCATCCGTGAATCCTGCCTCTTGATAACACTCTATAAAGCTTTGCACAGTCTCTTGAACTATGTGTAAAGCCGTCGCCTCTAATGGTTCTATAAACCCTTGAGATAAGCCAACAGCAATACAATTATTTTTCCAGTGGGTTTTCACTTGACCCACTTTCATTTTTATATGGCGAGCTTCAACGTCTGAGTCTAGTAAACCCAGTGCGGCCCTTAACTCTGTTTCGGCCTGATCTCTATCGCAATAGCGCTGACTATATACATAGCCATTACCGTTCCGGTTGGTTAATGGGATATGCCAAGACCATCCGTATTTGCGCGCCACCGACTCGTTTCAGAGCGAATGATATCGCCTTGTTTGGTTGCTAATACCACCGCAGCATCATTAAACAAGTTATTGCCAAATGATTCAAAACCGACATCAAGTGCTTGTTGTAGCAGTAAACTCTTAAAACCTGAGCAATCGACAAAAATATCTCCAGCGATTTCTACGCCCAGTGAGGTAACAAGTGCCGCAATGTCACCATTCACATGCTTTCTCACATCTGAAATTGTTGCATCAATATGCTTTACATTGCGCTTTTCGGCTTCACGTGCCAAAAACTCTCCCAACAAACTTGAGTCAAAGTGGTAGCCGTAATTGATTTCGAACGGAAAGTTTTGTGCAGCAATTGGCGACTTATTTGTGTTCGCTAAATGAGTGGCCAAAAAAAAGTGGTCTGGATGACCTTCAACATCAATTGCCTTACGCCTCACGAAGCTATTATGAAAAAATGCAGGTGCAGAGTAGTCATCTGGCTGTGCGGGAAAAGGATGAAAGTAACTGGAAAATCCGGTTTTCGTTGACCAATCAATAAATCGGATCCCATTTTTGTATGTCGCGTTGCAAGCTGGCATCCATTGAGCTTCCGAAATACCAAGGTAATCCATAAAGCCCTTAAATTGTGGTGTTGATCCCTCACCAACCCCAATAATACCGATACTGGAAGACTCAACAACGGTGATTTCGATCGCTTTATCTGCCCAACTCTTAGCCATCATATTTGCAGCCATCCAACCAGCAGTTCCGCCACCTAAAATCACTATTTTTTGGCTTTTCATCGTCTTCATACCTTAACACTGTCAACATTGCTTATAAAAAGCTGAGTAATACCTATTTTCTTAATTAAGTGGTCTATTTTGAAGCGAGAAAATCTTGTCGA
>NZ_RCSQ01000026.1:0-16712 GCF_004103255.1 Pseudoalteromonas sp. PS5 | reverse complement strand
ATTAAGCAAATTGGTATTATTTTCCGTTTGTCGTCAATCACAACTTGGAGCAACTTATGTTAATTGCGCTGTATTTAGTGTTATGTGTTTTAACTGGGTATTGGGGGCGTCACACCTTTGCGGGGCCGGTAGGATTCTTTCTCATCTCATTGATGTTCACGCCTGTTATAGGGTTGATTATTTTACTCGTTGGGCAAAGGCGCAAACCATTGGCCGAGCAAGATGAAGAATAGCCATTTCTGTTGTCACGGCTTTAACTAGATATCAATATAACCAGATGTTTTAAAGCGATATTCTTTTGTTTTTGACCTGTGATTTTTATTTTTAGGGACTATGCTTAATTGCATGCGCGGGCAGTAGCCCAATAACAATAAAAGATAATAATAATGGTATTGTACGAATTAATTCGCCGACATATTCAGATAAAAAAACGGACCTTTTTTGCACTTGGGTGTATTTCTGGTTTGGCTAATGCGCTGGTGCTTGCACTTATCAACAACGTAGCAGCCAATATTTCTGACATAAATAAAGAAAACCACATACTCTATTATCTTGTGTTGTTTTCACTCACTATTGCGATTTATGGTTTGACTCAGCAACGCTTAATGACCAAGGCTGCACAAATGGTCGAGCGTGCCATAGATAAACTGAGGGTCGATTTATTTGAAAGCATTCGCCACACTGAGTTATCAACACTGGAAAAAGTTGGTAAGGAACGGATTTTCAATACGATAAGTAAAGAACTCCAAACCATATCTCAATCGGCGCAGCTTTTTGTGATCATCGGTCAGTCTATTAGTTTAGTATTCTTCACATCGCTTTATATCGCTTGGCATTCATTTGTAGCCTTTATGGTTATCTCAACACTTATCATGGTGGGTGCCAGTATACACCGCTTAAGAGCGAATGAGATTCAGCGCAACATGCGGATCTCCTTTGACAGTGAAAACCAGCTTATTCAGCGCTTATCTGACTTGCTTGATGGCTTTAAAGAAGTAAAGCTGAGTGAGCCAAGAGCAGAAGACTTAGAGCGGGAATATCGTCGCGATTCTAATCGTGCTAGGCGAGCGAAGACAAAAACACAAACTCTGTTTGCGACAGACTTTATTTTGTCACAAATAACGTTTTTTACCGCAACCGGTGCAATGGTTTTTATTGTTCCTATGCTATCCGATGTCTATACAGATGTCGTGATCAAAGTTACTACTGCATCGTTATTTTTAATCGGCCCAATTACCAGCATTGTTGGTGGGATCCCAGTATTCACAACCGCAACCGAGGCGGCGCAAAATGTCTTGGCACTAGAGCGTGATCTTAAAACGATAGCAGACCAACAGCATACCGAGAGGCTGAAATCTACCGAAAACCTCACATCATTTAAAGCCATTGCTATGCAAGGCGCGTTTTATCAGCACCAGAAGAAATCCAGTGACCGCCCTTTTTCCGTAGGGCCTGTTGATATTACATTCGAGCAAGGGAAAACCACTTTTATTACCGGTGGAAATGGTAGTGGCAAAACCACATTTATTCGTATGCTGACAGGTTTATATGCGCTTCAAGGCGGACAAATTTTATTAAATGGTCAAGCTGTGACTGATGATAATCGGCTCGCATATCGAAGTTTATTCACAGCTGTCTTTGCCGATTTTCATTTGTTCCAGCAGCTCTATGGTATTCGTGACTTGAGTGCTCAAGAAATAGATGAATGGTTAGACTTTCTGGAGATGCGTGCCAAAGTCAGTATTCAAGAAGGGGCGTTTAGTACCATTGACTTGTCATCAGGGCAGCGAAAGCGATTGGCGCTACTGAGCACTATTTTAGAAAATAGGCCTATTTACATTTTTGATGAGTGGGCGGCAGATCAAGACCCTATCTTTAGACGCAAATTCTACGAACAAGTGTTACCACGCTTAAAGGCTCGTGGTAACACGATTATCGCCATCACTCACGATGATGCTTACTTCCACTTAGCTGATACACACTTAAAAATGGAAGAAGGACAACTATTTACCCATCAAGATAGTGAAAGTAATGGAGTGCTATCATGAATGTTACTATCCCTGAAGATTTTGGTTTATATGCTGTTGGTGGTGTCGTACTGGCACTGATTCTTTCAAACTTGTTTATGCGGGCGTTAAAGCGCCATAAACCCAAATGGCATAAACGCATATTGTCTTGGCGCTTTCGTGCTGGTGTGACGTTACTAATTTTGCTTTTTATCGCCGTTGTTTTGGTCAAAGTTGTCTTTATAAAAATAGATTCAGGGCAGGTGGGAGTGATATGGAAGCGCTTTGGCGGCACGTATGTTGAGCACCCGTTTTATGAAGGGACAGTTTTGGTATACCCCTGGGATACGTTGACGATTTACTCCAGCCGCTTCCAAACGACCACCACAGAGATCCATGCTATTACCTCTGAGGGACTGAGGATAAAAATGGAAATAACGGTGCGTTACCGCCCCGTCGTGGAGCATATTCCTTATTTACACAAGTTAGTTGGGGAAGACTATCTAGATGAAATTGTGATCCCAGAAGTTGCATCTGCGGTGCGCATGATTGTTTCTGACTATACCGCCGAGGAAGTATACGCAAATCAACGCTTAAAGATTCAAGATAAGCTGTTAAGCACTGTCCTGAGAGAGGTTCAGTTGCAAGAAAAAACCATACTAAAGCAAGAAAAGAGCGAGATGCAGGGGCATAATTTGGTAAATCTAGACGACATGCTAATTCGCCATGTAGATATTCCAGAAGGGGTGCATAATGCAATTATAGCGAAAGTAAACCAAATGCACTTGTATCAAGAGTACGAAATGCGCTTGGATGTTGCTGAAAAAGAAGCAGAGCGAAAGAAAGTTGAAGCCATGGGGATAGCTGATTTTCAAGAGAAGGTGAGTGGGGGGATCTCTGAAACTTACCTAAGATGGCGCGGCATAGAAGCAACCATTGAATTAGCCAAATCGAACAATGCAAAAGTGGTGGTTATTGGTAGTGGAAAAGATGGGTTACCATTGATTTTAAATACTGAAAATGGGGGAAGTGCTTTACCAGCTTCGGTGCAGCCAGTGGCAGGGGATCCGCAAAACCAAGAACCGCAAACCCCCAATGCCATTACTAAACCAAAATAATACCAATTTTCTTAATTAGGTGGTCTATTTTGAGACGAGAAAACCTTGTCGATAACCCCGCTACCGCGTCCTGTTATCGCCAAGGTACCTACATCCACGTAGGTAAGGCTAAAAATTTGCTATTTAGTTATTCTAAATAAGAAATTTTTAACGCTATTAGCGTCAGATTTACTCCTTCAAATTGAGCAAGCATTAAGTCAAATTGGTAAAAGAGACCAAAGTGAGCCTCACTGCAATACGGTCGCTCATAGCCTATCCTAGCCCTAAGTTAGTTACATTTTGATTCTCACGCACTACACTGTGTTGCGTGAGAAAAGGCAAGGATAATAAAAAATGCAAATTGATTTACACCATGGTATGACATGGGTTGTTGCCCGTGCTGCGGGATTCACTGAACAAGAAGCTGAAATTATTGCTCACGCGTCGCAATATGTAGACGATGCTACAAATTACGGTCATATCGAGTTTGATAACGGGGCGGCCTATGAGCGTATCGCTACCGCACATAAAATGCTTGATTATAAAAACCTCGACAGCCTGAAGAATATGAAAGTGTGGGTGCCTTTTCATTTTTTACCAGGCAATGGAGGGTTGCCCGCTGGACAAAACCCCTCCGGCAGTTTTATTCAAAAACTGGTCTGTAAACCGTATTCATATGTAGCAAAAGACATGATTACTGAATGTATCGCAGATAAGGCAAGGCCATATGGATTACATCGCCTAGGTATTACCTCTCATGTATTCATCGATACATGGGGCCATCAAGGGTTTGCTGGAATACAACATAAAGTCAATAAAGTTAATGAAATAAAAGACTTAAATGGCGAAGCGGAAGAAACATGGAGCGAACGTATCAGTGAATATTTTTCAGATATTTTTCAAGATGATATTCCAAGCCTTGGACATGGGCAGGCACTGTCTCACCCAGATCAGCCGCATCAAGTGTGGAGCTATATCAACGGTTTGGATGAGAAAGTAGTAAGAGATAACCCAAGCGATTTTCTGGTTGCTGCTGATGAGCTGTGCAAAGTCTATCAAGCTTATCGGGGAAAAGAGATAACAGGCTTGGGTGAGTCAGTAAAGCAAGAAATAGCACAGTCCTTTATTGAATTTAATATGGATGATGGTGAAGTGCGCCACCAATTGTGGCTTGATGCAATCAAAACCGATAGATTTGGCCTAGGTGCATACACACTTACTTATATTGCCAAAGGCGAAGGATCGTGGAAGCATCAAGCGCTAGGCACGACACGTGCTAAAGGTGATGACGATAGCTATCCATTTCGCCGTGAATTTTTAACTTCTAATTGGAAGTATTTTCACGATGCGGCTAAAAAGCATCGCCTCTGTGTAATTGATGATATTTTGCCCAGATATGGGATTTGTGTCAGCTAAGCTTCAGTAAAGTAAGTGCAGCTAGGCTGCACTATTCTTGTGTTTAAAATAGCTCGGAAGAAAGTTCACGGGATTGTGAGTTTTGGTTAATATGCCAAGTTTCGACGAGGCGAGTTGTACCACCTGAGTTTTTACAAATTAATTCTGTCACCAGTACTTTATAAAAACCACTGTATTTAGCCTCACCCGCAACATTTAAGACATCACTATAAAACCCACCTTGATGTCTTTCATTGAAAAATGTTGGGTTACCACCGACATAATTGGCCTTTCGGCACTGGCCTTGGTGCGAGTTGTTATTAATATTAATCAAGCCGGTATATTGAACATCTGCAAAATACCCAGGACCATTACTCGGCGTTTGCCAATCAGCCACTGTGATTTCACTGTGCCATGCAACGGCGGGAGCCTTAGGTATCTTGTGGTAGACTATCGCCTCTTCACCTGAAGGTAATGTGCAGCTGAGTTTAAGCGACTTTTCTGTTAGCTTATGCTCCGCAGGAATAGGACCAGAAATAAAGGGGGTGTTGAATGTCAGAGGAGCAATAAAATTACCAGTTTGTGTATTAACCACTTCAAATTGATGGCACTCATCCACTGTTAAGCCACCTATGAGTGCATTAAAGTACTCAGTTGTACCTGCACGAGCTGAGATAAAATCAACAGGTGCGCCCTGATACTGCGAATGATCTCCCGCACCATCTTGATCATAAAATACCTGAGTAGCAAAAACAGAAGTGGAACTACAAGCCAATACCATCGCAAGCAGTCGAGTGTTGAATGTAACCATAGTTTCTCCTTTACAGTTTTATTTTTTATTCAGTTCCAATATAAGGTAAATGTAATTATATACAACTTTTTGATTTTTCGGGTTTTAGCAACTATCTAATTACTGCAACTGCAATCTGGAACGATATGTGAAGTGAGTAAGAAGGCTTAGAACTTCACTAACGCTAGATGAGTGGAGTTCAAGTGGGTAGAGATTTGAGTTATTAGAGAGGAAGTGGACAGTATGTTGATGTGTGAAATCATTTCTATTCGCCAACATTGGGTAAAAAGCTTTATGCGCTTATGACTCTTCCAGTGGTAAATTATGAGATGTGAAAGAATCTACTATTTTCTAGCCTCATTTTGGTGTTGTTGAAATGCCGAATATTGTTGCGGGCTAATCATAATTTACCTTTTTAAATTGCAGACTAAACATTCACTTTTTGCAAAAACTATTTTTGATTTGCAGAATGTAGAGCTAACAACGCCTGTTTTTGAGCTTTTTTAATCATGCCGACCGGTGTTTATACATAGTGAGGTGACCAGCACTATGTGAAAAATGCTGTATTTAACCTCACCCATCATCTTCATTACAAAATCCACACGTAATGTGACTTATAGTCCGTAGACACATTGTCTACATTGATAAATTATCCCTTTAGCATTAGAGGGTTATCATGAACGAAGAAAAAATTCTCCAGCTATTTGGACTACATATTAAAAGCTTGAGGCTAAAGCTAGGCCTTAGTCAAGAGGAGCTAGCTTCTCTGTGTGAGCTTGATAGAACATATATTAGCGGAATAGAGCGGGGCAAAAGAAATATCAGTCTGTTAAACATTTTAAAGCTTGCTGATTCTTTGCAGTCTTCAGCGTCAGAGCTCATGAATTTTAAGAGTAAGGATAATAATGACAAGCCCATATAGTCACTTTGTGGATGAATTAGCAGAAAAGCACGGTGTCAGTAAAACTGGATTATTAAAAAAGTTTCTTGAGTTTAAGACTCGAGCTGTAAGAGGGAATAGCAAATCTAGAAGAAATTGGGCCGCGGTTTATACGATATCCGTGATTTGTGAGGACTATGTGGCTGGACAAAAGAATGGCTCATCTTCCACATCTCTGCTGCGTAGGATTAGACAGAAGCCCTATGGAAGTAAACTTCAAAATCACCATCTGGATAACAGATTAAATGGCGAATTTAAGAAAAAATACCGAACAGATTTAGAAATCATGGACATAGATGGCGCTAACCGGAAAGTATCGGAAGCTATTTTGGGTGAAGCTGGAGATAAACCTGAAGCCGTGGCTAAATTTGCGGTAGATGTGGTTGCTACATATGCGTCAATTATCGCGAAAATCGAGATTGCATTTTTAACTGAAATTTCATCCGCTAATACTCAGCAAGATATACTAAAAACAATAGTTAAGGCTTTCAATGCCACCTCAGATGCAAGAGTTTTTGAAATTGTTTCTTTCGCTATCTTACATTTGTCTTTCAAGAAAATTAAAGCTTCATTCTCCACAAGCTCCGGTGAAATTGAGACTAGCCCATTAATGCTTTATAAAACCGGAAGAACTAACGCTAATGATGGAGGTATCGACTTTGTACTCAAGCCAATAGGAAAGTTTTTTCAAGTTACAGAAGGTATCGATTTCAAAAAGTACTTTTTAGATTTTGATAAGGTGAACCGGTTTCCTCTGAGTTTTGTGGTGAAGACAAGCTTAAGTGTAGATGAAGTACAGAGCCAAATTAGGCTTAAGGCCAGCCGGGAAATGGATGAGCTAAAAGTGGAGCTTTATATGTCTTTATTTGAGGATATATATACCTTAAATGAGCTAAATGATTACCTCCAAGAACTTTCTACAGATAACAATTCAATTGAGCAGCTGAAACAAATTATTATCAACTGCTATAAGCTCGAGTTTGGTTTATCTGATTAAAGGGTTTTGCTGTGGCGAAGCACTTGTTTCAGCTTCTTTCTGCCTATTTTTTTTGGATAAATTATTGGTCTTTCTTTTTTTTCTCTTTTGCTAGCTCTTGCTCAGAATAATGGGATGGAAGCTCGAGTCTTCTAATTCCCATTTTCACGTATTCTTCATTGATCTCGATACCAATAAATTTACGATTGAAGCGCTTTGCAACAGCGCCCGTGGTAAAGCTTCCTGAAAACGGATCAAGGATGTAATCCCCTTCGTTTGAAGATGCTTTTACAATACGCTCAAGCAGTGATTCTGGTTTTTGGGTTGGATGATTTTCATACTCATCCATCTTGAACCTAACTCTCGGGAACTCCCAAACATTACCAGGAACTTTTTTTTGTATTGTAAGGCTGAGGAGGGTTTTTTCGATAATCTATTAGCTGCCTTTTAGCGCCTGTTTTCGCCTCAACTAATATATCTTCATGATTGAAAGTATAGTTTTTAGGGTGTTTAGTAAGCATTAATATCGGCTCATACATAGATCCAAAGTATGTCTTTGCTTGAACACCAGAGCTATCATAGCTCCAAATCACTCTGCTTTTTATAGTGAATAGTTTCCGACAGTAAATATCCAAAAAGGGCATATTTTCGGTACTATTCATTAAATAGAATGTTCCATTTGGCTTGAGTACTCTAAAGCAATCATCAATCCATTCGTAACACCATGCAAGAAAATCTTCTTCAGTCCACTTTTCCTTTAAACCATCGAAATCTTTGCCTATGTTATACGGTGGATCTGCGAAAATTAAGTTCACTGATTCGTCAGGAATAGCCTTTAAGCCCAGCAGGACATCACCGTGAATAATCTTTTGATTTTCATCTGAAAAAGTTTGATTTATAACATCAAATCGAGCGGCCATTAGAATACTCAAAGGAACATAAAAGCGTGACGCATAGTCTACATTTTAATATATTACATAACAACTGAATTGAATATGGTACATAACGCTAAGGCGTTACCAAGTATAAAAATAGAAAGTGCTATCAATAGTAAACTTAGGGGGTGAAATGGTGGCCCCACCTGGACTCGAACCAGGGACCTACCGATTATGAGTCGGGTGCTCTAACCAACTGAGCTATAGGGCCATTTTGTGTTTTAAGTGCTCATTAAATTCATCCATGAAGCAATATCCTGTCGGCGTCCTGCCTCCACCTTATCAAGCTGCGAAGCGGTGCTTCGGTCTTGACTCGCCCAACTGAGCTATAGGGCCATTTTGTGTTTTTGCGCGTAACATTCGTCCATGAAGCTTGGTTCCGGTCTCGGATTTAACGCTCAGGGTCGCTGCGCTAATATCCCTTTGCTTCCTCGACGTAAACTTTCTTTGAAAGTTTACACAACTGAGCTATCGGGCCATTTTGCTTTGTGGTTTAAAGGTAAATCACTGAAAGCGCAGGCAGTATAAAAATTTTTAACAGGCTTGTCACTATTAAAACGAGAAAAAATCGAGATGAATGTACTGATTGCTTAATTATGAAGCAAAGTGGAGTGTAAAGTAGCTTTTGCAGTAGAGATAGAATGAATTTTAGCGTCAGAAAGTTCGTGCTTTTCTCGCTCGCCGAGGAGCGATGGCCGTAAAAATGATTGGCTTAGTTTGGCTTTTTCAAATGTAATGTCGATAGGAACGAACAAGCTTGTTCCTATTAGTATTCTTAAATTTATATTTTTAAGTGGTTACGCAGCCGCTACCGTATTTCGAAGAAATTTCACTGATTTTTGTAGGGAGTAAGGTGTGAATGGGGTGTTACTGTAACGCAGATAAAAGAAGCCGACGCAGTGTCGGCCTCTTTTAGGAGAACGAATTAGGTTATTGGTGCATGCCTAGTTTTTTCTCTAGGTAGTGGATATTCGTACCACCGTTTTGGAAGTTTTCGTCTGATAGAATCTTCTTGTGCAGCGGGGTATTGGTTTTAATCCCGTCAATCACTAGCTCATTCAGTGCGTTTTTAGCGCGAGCAATTGCAACATCACGGTTTTCACCATAAGTGATTAACTTACCGATCATTGAGTCGTAATGTGGTGGTACCGTATAATCCGCGTAGATATGACTGTCCCAGCGGATCCCAAGGCCACCAGCTGGGTGGAAGCGCGTGATCTTACCCGGTGAAGGAATAAAACTGTCAGGGTCTTCAGCGTTAATACGGCACTCAATTGCATGACCTCGGATCACCACGTCATCTTGTGTAATAGAAAGTGGTTGGCCAGCAGCAATCTTAAGTTGCTCCTTAATTAAGTCTACGCCAGTGACCATTTCTGTTACTGGGTGCTCAACCTGAATACGGGTGTTCATTTCAATGAAGTAGAACTCACCGTTTTCGTATAAGAATTCAAATGTACCAGCACCGCGATAGCCGATTTCGATACATGCACGAGTACAGCGATCACCAATGTATTTACGCATTTCAGCTGTGATCCCTGGTGCAGGTGCTTCTTCCACTACTTTTTGGTGACGACGCTGCATTGAACAGTCACGCTCACCTAAATGGATTGCATTGCCTTGACCGTCAGCCAGTACTTGTACTTCGATGTGGCGCGGGTTTTCTAGGAATTTTTCCATGTAAACCATGCCATTGCCAAAGAATTGCTTGGCTTCTTGTTGCGTCAACGCAATTGAGTCAACCAGTTCTTTTTCACTACGCACGACACGCATACCACGACCACCACCGCCACCTGCGGCTTTGATGATAACGGGGTAACCAATACGCTTGGCAATCTGCATATTGCGATCGTTATCTTCGGTTAACGGGCCATCAGAACCAGGAACACAAGGAACACCCGCTTTTCTCATTGCTTCAATAGCAGAAACTTTATCACCCATTAAGCGAATCGTGTCGCCTTTTGGACCGATAAAAATAAAGCCGCTTTGCTCAACTTGGTCGGCAAAGTCTGCATTTTCAGAAAGAAAACCGTAACCTGGGTGAATGGCAACGGCGTCAGTTACTTCTGCAGCTGCAATAATACGCGGAATATCAAGGTAGCTTTCACTTGCTGCTGGTTTGCCGATACAAATGGTTTCATCCGCAAGAAGAACGTGTTTTAGGTCACGATCGGCTGTTGAGTGTACAGCAACCGTCTTAATACCTAGCTCCTTGCAGGCACGCAATACACGAAGGGCAATTTCACCTCGGTTTGCAATGACTACTTTATCTAACATAACGTTGACCTTCTGCGTAATTATTCGATGATGAATAGCGGTTGGTCGAATTCTACTGGCTCACCGTTTTCAATTAAGATTGCTTTAACCACACCAGCTTTGTCTGATTCGATTTGGTTCATCATCTTCATTGCTTCAACGATACAAAGCGTGTCGCCAACATTTACTTTTGAACCTACTTCTACGTATGCTGCTGCTGTTGGAGATGAAGCTGAATAGAAAGTACCAACCATAGGTGACTTAACTTGGTGACCAGCTGGAGTTGCACTTTCTGGCGCTGCCGCTTCAGCAGCAGGTGCTGCAACAGGAGCGGCTGGTGCTGGTGCTGGTGCCGCAGGTGCTGCCATGTACTGTTGAGGTTGAGCGTAAACTGGTGCATTACTGTGGCGATTAATACGTACTGATTCTTCACCTTCTGTAATTTCTAGTTCTGCAATACCTGATTCTTCTACTAGTTCGATAAGTTTTTTGATCTTGCGAATATCCATACAATGACCCGCCTGTTAGTTAATTTGAGTTATTTTGTTTTCGCAGTTGCGCCAGTGCAGCCTCGAGTGCTGCGCGATAGCCCAACGCGCCTAATCCACATATCACACCTTCCGCCACGTCAGAAAAATAAGACTTGCGGCGAAATGGTTCTCTTTTGTGTACATTTGTGATGTGCACTTCATAAAAGGGGATGTCTACACTGAGTAAGGCATCTCTAAGCGCAATGCTAGTATGTGTGAATGCGGCAGGATTGATAATAATCGCATCGCATTGTCCATACTGTGCATGAATGGCCTCAATAAGCTCTGCTTCACTGTTACTTTGAATGTGTGACAACTCTACTTGCTGATTTTGTGCATAGTCAGTGAGCGCATCGACAATCTCATTGAGTGTCTGCGTACCATAGGTGCTGGTTTCACGACGACCTAACATATTTAAATTAGGTCCGTTTACTAATAAAATCTTTAATTTTGCAGACATTTTACGTGAACTTCCTTTAAGTAAAGCGTTAGACAAAAAATTGTACTGTATGGCTTGTTAACTTATGCCTAATTTCAGCAAATAGCAAATATTTCTCTATTTCGTCGAGTATTATAGAGAGTTCGCGGTAAATAGCAGCAAAATACTGGTCTAATGAGAAGGGTAAGGGAGCAAGATAGCTTGCTCCCAAAAAGGCTACTTTGCGTCCTGCTTAGCCTTGTCTAGGTGAGCTGCAAAGTCTTTTGCATCTAAAAAGCCGGTGACGCGATGTGCTGGCATCTCGTTGCCTTGGTTATCAAAAATTAAAATGGTGGGTAAGCCAAATACCGTAAATGCTTCCATGATTTCTTGGGTATTATCATTGGCTTTAGTTAAGTCGAGTTTTAATAACTCGTAATCTTTAAATTGTGCTTGTACCTCGGGAGTTGGGAAGGTGTACTTCTCGAACTCTTTACAGGCCACACACCAATCAGCATATAAATCCACAATTGGCACTTTACCTTTAGTATTAGCCTCTGCAATGGCTACTTCCAGCGCTGCTAGGTCTGGCAGTAATTTAAACTTTTTTTTCTGCCGATGCGGCTTCAGTTTGAGTGGTTACTGCATTAACTACTGGCTTAGGTGCTGGAAAAAAGCTGCTTTTCAAGGCGAATAAGCCAACGATAAATAAAGTGATAGCAAAACCCCACAGAGTGGTTTTACCTTTACTCGTTTTCAATTGGCTTTGCCAGTAATGTAAGTAAAGCGCTGTTGCAACGGCAAGGCCACCCGCCAGAGCAATGATCACGGTAGTATCAAGGATGCGCTCTAGCAGGATGAGTGGTACAAATAGCATCACAAAACCAAATAGCGTCTTGACCTGATCCATCCAGCCTCCAGCTTTTGGTAGTAACTTACCACCAGAAGTGCCTAGCAATAATAGCGGTAAGCCCATGCCCAAACTAAGTGCATAGAGCGTTAGCGCACCGACAACATAATCGCCACTTTGCGCGACAAACAGGAGAGCACCAGACAAAGGCGCGGTGGTACAAGGCGATGCAATAAGGCCCGATAAGACACCCATTACAAACACACCCCAATAATTGCCGCCTTTTTGTTTGTTACTGAGCTGGGTGAGTTTATCCATCATGCTGCTTGGTAGGCGGATCTCGTATAGCCCAAACATTGATAGCGCGAGTGCAACGAACAAGATACTAAAGCTGATAAGTACCGCAGGATGCTGCAAGTAGCCTTGAATTTGGCCACCAAAGTAAGCAACAACAAGGCCAAGTGCGGCATAGGTAACGGCCATGCCTTGTACATAAACAAAAGATAAACTGAACGCTTTTTTAGTTGAAAGCCCCTGTTGACCTGCGATTAAGCTCGACAAAATAGGGAACATGGGGAACACACAGGGAGTAAAAGCAAGCCCAATACCAAGACCAAAGAACGTCAAAATATTTGCAAGCAAGCTGCGCTGCATTAATTGCTCAGTAAAAGACAAATTGTCGTCATCCACAGGACGGCTTGTGTTTTGAATCTCAGCGCCTGTCTCTGGAGCTTTGTTTGATGTGGCTTCTGGCTGTTCTCCTGCAATCGTGCTTAACGGCACTTCAACAATTTCTGGTGGGTAACAAAGCCCAGCTTCTGCGCAGCCTTGATAGCGGATTTTTACAACCGCTCCAGGTTGAATATTATCGAGTTTAGAAATAACAGATAAATGATTGAAAAAGACTTCAGTGCGGCCAAAAAACTCATCCTCAATCATCACGCCTTTTTCTAACTCTGGCACTTTGATGTCGGCTTGTTTGGCGATGATTTGCAGATTTTTCTTATACAAGTAATAGCCATCAGCGATGTCCCAACCGACAAACAATGTTTTTCCTTGTTGGTCAAAATCAAACTTAAATGCTTCGTTTACAGGTAAAAAGGTTTGTTGCTTTGGCGCTAACAAGCTGTCTAGCACAGCATTATTTGCCTGTGCTGGAAGCCATATTAACAGCGAAAAAAGAACTACTAAGAGTCGCATTACAATAGTACCTCGTCCATCCATTTAAAATAAGCTAGGTTGCCACTAGTAACATCCACAACTTGAATTTCAGGGACATCATAGCTGTGAAGATCACGAATAGCAGCCATCACTTGCTCTAGTTTTTCGGATTTTGTCTTAATTAACAGCTTGGTTTCGCGCGCGTGCTCCACCTGACCTTCCCAAACATAAATAGATTCTATTTCTGGGATTAGGTTCACACACGCTGCGAGTTTTTGCTCTACAAGTTGCGCTGCAATTTTACGTGCTTCGGTAACGGCTCCGCATGTAGATAAGACGAGTTTATATCTTATACCCATAGCTATTTCCATTTTAGGGTTGGTAATGGCATCTTAGCGGATAGCGCCTCTTTTCTAAAGCGTCTAACTTGCATCGCTTGAATTAAGACCTTGGCACCCATATTTATCTTTCGTAGATTTGGAGAAAGTATGTTTAGATTCTTATTTATTTTATTTATTGCCATTCCGATTATTGAAATTGCGTTGCTGATCCAGGTCAGCGAGGTAATAGGCGGCTTTGCGACGATTGCCCTTGTGATAGCAACCGCCATTCTAGGTGCGAGACTTGTCAAACAGCAAGGCTTGGGAGCCTACGTTAATGTTCAACAGCAGATGTCCCGAGGACAGTTGCCTGCTCAAGATTTGTTTACCGGTTTGTGTGTGATCATCGCTGGTGTTTTGTTAATGACGCCTGGGATCATGACTGACGTACTAGGGTTTTTACTGCTAACGCCCGCAGTTAGAAAAAAGCTGGCGCAGTCACTGCTGGCCCATGCCACCGTAAAAGTGCAAACAGGCATGCACTCAGGTCAGTCACCGTTTGCTAATCAATCACGCGAAGAACGTGCGGATCAGCAGGAAGAAATTAGAAATCCATTTAAAGATCAATCGGGTAGAAATTCTTCAACAACGATTGAAGGTGAATACGAAAGAAAAGACTAAAATTTTTTAGTTTTTTCTCTTGGGTTTTAATTTGCCCATCCCCATAAATGAAAGCAATTAAAATTGCGTGTGTTAACCCCAACCTGTGGATGTAACACCGCCTTAAAAAAGCATTACTTCTGTCATTGTTCAGAAACTGTTAGGAGAACTATATAAATGAACATTCGTCCTTTACATGATCGCGTCATTGTTAAGCGTCTTGAAGAAGAAACAAAGTCAGCTGGCGGCATTGTGTTAACCGGTTCTGCGGCTGAAAAGTCTTCACGTGGTGAAGTGGTTGCAGTAGGCAACGGCCGCGTGTTGGACAATGGTGAAACTAAAGCATTACAAGTAAAAGCGGGCGACACAGTGTTGTTCGGCTCTTACATCGAAAAGACTGAAAAGATCGAAGGTCAAGAGTACTTGATCATGCGTGAAGATAACATCTTAGGCATCGTAGAATAATTAATACTTTTTAGTTTAATCGACAACAGAATTTAAGAGGAATTTATAACATGGCAGCTAAAGAAGTTCGTTTTGCAGGTGACGCTCGTACAAAAATGCTTAAAGGCGTAAACGTACTAGCAGACGCAGTAAAAGTAACACTAGGTCCAAAAGGCCGTAACGTTGTTTTAGAAAAATCATTCGGCGCACCAACTATCACCAAAGACGGTGTATCTGTTGCAAAAGAGATTGAGCTTGAAGACAAGTTCGAAAACATGGGCGCACAGATGGTTAAAGAAGTTGCGTCTAAAGCAAATGACGCAGCGGGTGACGGTACAACTACTGCGACTGTTCTTGCTCAAGCTATCGTGAATGAGGGTCTTAAGTCAGTTGCTGCTGGTATGAACCCAATGGACCTTAAGCGTGGTATCGACAAAGCAGTTATCGCTGCAGTTGAAGAGTTAAAAACGCTTTCAGTACCTTGTTCAGACGCAAAAGCGATTGCACAGGTTGGTACTATTTCAGCTAACTCTGACAAAGAGATTGGTGACATCATTGCTGAAGCAATGGAAAAAGTAGGTCGTGAGTCTGGTGTTATCACTGTAGAAGAAGGCCAATCACTACAGAATGAATTAGATGTAGTTGAAGGTATGCAGTTTGACCGTGGTTACCTATCACCATATTTCATCAACAACGCTGAAAAAGGCCAAGTTGAGCTAGATAACCCACATATCTTGCTAGTAGACAAGAAGGTTTCAAACATTCGTGAACTTCTGCCTACACTAGAAGCAGTTGCTAAAACAAGCAAGCCGCTACTAATCATTGCAGAAGACCTTGAAGGTGAAGCGCTGGCAACTCTGGTTGTAAACAACATGCGTGGTATCGTGAAAGTTGCTGCTGTTAAAGCGCCTGGCTTTGGTGACCGCCGTAAAGCGATGCTACAAGACATCGCAATCCTAACTGGTGGCACGGTTATCTCTGAGGAGATTGGTCTTGAGCTTGAGAAAGCTACGGTTGAAGACTTAGGTACAGCTAAACGCGTGGTTATCACTAAAGATGACACAACTATCATCGACGGTGCCGGCGAGCAAGAAGCTATCGATGGTCGTGTATCACAGATCAAAGCACAAATCGAAGAAGCAACTTCTGACTACGACAAAGAGAAGCTACAAGAGCGCATGGCAAAACTTGCTGGCGGTGTTGCAGTAATCAAAGTTGGCGCAGCAACTGAAGTTGAAATGAAAGAAAAGAAAGACCGCGTAGAAGATGCACTACACGCAACTCGCGCAGCGGTTGAAGAAGGCGTAGTACCTGGTGGTGGTGTTGCACTAGTTCGTGTAGCAAGCAAGATTGAGTCGCTAACTGGTGACAACGAAGACCAGAACCACGGTATTAAAGTGGCACTTCGTGCGATGGAAGCACCACTTCGTCAAATCGTTTCAAACGCAGGTGACGAAGCATCAGTTGTTGTTAATGCAGTTAAAGGCGGTGAAGGTAACTACGGTTACAACGCAGCAACTGGCGAGTACAGCGACATGATTGAAATGGGTATCCTAGACCCAACTAAAGTAACACGTTCTGCACTACAGTTCGCAGCATCAGTAGCTGGTCTTATGATCACAACTGAAGCCATGGTTGCTGAAATCCCGAAAGAAGAGCCAGCTGCTCCAGATATGGGCGGCATGGGCGGCATGGGTGGTATGGGCGGCATGATGTGATAAACATCATCTCCTAAGCATCTCGCTTCAAAACCCAGCTTCGGCTGGGTTTTTGCTTTTGAGCAATACAAGATATGTATTTAATACCAATCAAACTTAATACTTGCTCAATTTGAAGAAGTAAATCTGACGCTAAAAATTTCTTATTTAGAGCAACTAAACAGCAAAATCTTTGCCTTGCCTACAGGACGTAGGTACCTCGGCGTGAGCAGGACG
>NZ_RCSQ01000025.1:0-5865 GCF_004103255.1 Pseudoalteromonas sp. PS5 | reverse complement strand
TCGAGTCGGGGAGGGGGAGCCACTTCCAAGAAATTATTAGACTTTTCTGCCTAATTACACTACCCTACAATCATTATTTTCAGTGCTTTATCTTATATAACAATAACTCTCTAAACACATCAAAAATATATAATTAAATTTATGAATTTGATAAAGAATTTGGCACTACACCCGATACTATCAGAATAATCCTCTTTAAGAAGCGTACTATGGCTGGTTTTAGAAAACTCATCATACTCCAAGTCACCTCATGGTTATTACTCTCTTTGATTAGTAGCTTTTTTTTCGCCACTAGTTTCGACTCAGCAATTAGTAAAGCACAACAAAGTGCACATGCTATGGTGACAGAATACATAAAAGACAAAAAGCTATCAGAAGTAACACCAGAGCACATTAGCCAGGCCCTAAACAGCGGCGAGGTATTTTCAACCTTCATTGTACGAGATTTTGATGGTAATACCGTTCTACAAGTTAATACACCGACGAACCTTCCTTTCGTTGCTGACTTTATAGAAACCTACATCAATGCGATCCGTCCACAATTTGCAGTCAATGATAGTAAAGACATTAAGATTGAGTTTTTAATAAATGCACAGAGCCAGGCGCAGTTATTGCAACAAGCACTTTTGCTGCTTCTCGTTATTTCAGCTTTGCTTGCTTTTATTCCTGTCTTTTTCATGCAAGGTGTGTACAAAAAGCTCAACCGTAATGTCAGTATGACTGTAGCGAGTGCTGTTGACTCATATATCACGCAAAACCAAGCCACTGACAACATAGAGTTTGATTTTAATGATGGCAAAGTAGCAGAACTTGGCCAAGAGCTAACCCCTTCTTTTAAGCGACTGGCGAGCTTTTTAAAGTCGAAACAAGAAGACATCAGAAATGCAGCACATTCAATCAAGCAAGAAGCTTATAAAGATGTGGTTACAGAGCTTGGTAACCGTAACATGTTTGTTGAGTATTATGAGCAATATATAGAGTCTTCATCCAAAAAAGCGTTTGGATCGTTAGCAATGATACGCTGCTCCGAATTACAAGTCATAAACCAAACTCGTGGCTATCAAAAAGGCGATGAATACATTAAGTCAGTCTCGGATATTATCAAGCATGTCACTGGTACTTATGCTGGCAGCCAAGTCTTTCGACTAAATAGCTCTGACTTTGCCGTTATCTTACCCAATGTGCCAAGTAAAGAAGCAGAAGAGTTTGGCGACACGTTACAATCACGATTCACTCAATTCCAACAAAATCAAGAACTGTCTTCGGTTGCAAATACAGGAATTGTTCCATACGAAAATGGTAAACCATTAGGTGAACTTCTGTCTGTTGTTGATAACGCCATGAGTATGGCACAAAGCAAGCAAGCCAACGCGTGGCATATACAACGAGAGTCGGATCTGGTGAATAATGTTAGCGCTGGATTTGGCAACCAAAACTGGCGCCGTGTGATCCGTGATGTAATAGCCAGCAAACGTGTCAGTTTGATGATGCAGAACATTATGCCAATTGGCAAAAATTCAAAAGCTTATGCTGAAATACAATCTCGCTTTAAAACGGAGGAAGGTCAAATGCTACCGACGGCCTCCTTTCTTGCCATGGCAGAAAAACTAGAAATGGCTATCGAGATTGATCAGTTGATCATTGATACCTCCTTGGAAACGATAAAGACCCGAAACTTCAATGAAAAATACTTTGGTATCAATGTAACTGCATCAAGCGCCCATAACGATCAATTTGTGATCTGGTTAGAGCGTCGCCTCCTTAAAGAAACAAATCTTGCTTCCAAATTGGTATTTGAGGTCAGTGAATTTGGTTTGCAACAAAATATCAAAGCCAGTAAGCGCTTCATTGATATGGTACATCGGGCAGGCGCTCGGATCACAGTCGAACGCTTTGGTGTCGGTTTGACATCATTTAAATTCTTCAGAGACTTGAAACCTGATTATATAAAAATGGATGCTAGCTATACTCGAGGACTTGAAGAAGATAAAAACAACCAATACTTTATGCGCCTGATGGTCGATCTTGCCCACCGAATTGGTGTTAATGTGTTCGCGGAAGGTATTGAAAGTCAAGAAGAAAAGCATATTGTTGAAACATTGTGTCTCGATGGTGTGCAAGGCTATTATATAGAAAAGCCAAAAGAAATTTAGACTCTACTGTCTTCAAATTATGAGGGCAACATTTGCCCTCCCCTCTAATGAGCGACAATTTGCCAAAGCAGATACATTCTGTGTTATTATTGGCAAGGATTATCATTTCAATTTATCCTCGCATGTTTTTAAATCAACAAGATAAACATGGAAGATAAAGCAATGTGTTTAATACTGGATTGTCAGCAAGTGCAGAAAATAACACCATGATTTTAATAGCTTTTAACTTTTAGCTACACTTTTTAAAACTAGGTCTTACCACAGCTTTGGTAAACCAGCTAAACCCAAGGGTGGCAATAGACATAGACTAAGATATGGTGCTGTAGTGCGAACTGGCAGCGATAAACGCAGTAATGATATTGAGTAGAGATGGTATTGTTCTAAGGAATATACCTAAAACACTAACAGAGTCTGCACTTATACCAATTCGCTTGATTAAGTGACTATTTTGAGGCGAGAAAAACTTCTTATTTAGTTGTTTTAGATAAGAAACTTTTAACGCAATTAGCGTCAGATTTACTCCTTCAAATTGAGCAAGTATTAAGACTCATTGGTATTACATCAAGCTGGTTCTTTTTATGATTAACTATCACGGCAATATCATAGTGCAAAAAGCTATGAATCGTGAGTAAGTTATAGAGGCAAGAATGACCGAGTACATTTTGTTGCTCATTGGCACCGTGCTAGTGAATAACTTCGTTTTAGTTCAATTTTTGGGATTGTGCCCATTTATGGGGGTCTCTGGTAAGTTAGATACTGCTGTGGGTATGTCTTTGGCGACAACCTTTGTGCTTACACTTGCCTCAGTTACCAGCTACCTTGTAAATCAATATATTTTGCTACCGCTCGATTTAACTTTTTTAAGAACCATGAGTTTTATTCTTGTTATCGCCGTAGTGGTGCAGTTTACTGAAATGGTTGTGAGAAAAACTAGCCCAACTTTGTACCGTTTACTCGGGATCTTCTTACCCCTTATCACCACAAACTGTGCAGTGCTTGGTGTTGCCTTACTCAACATCAAACGAGATCATACCTTTTTGGAATCAGCAGTGTATGGCTTTGGTGCGGCGGTTGGTTTCTCTATGGTGTTAGTATTATTTGCCGCTTTACGTGAACGTTTAGCGGTGGCTGACGTACCAAGTCCATTTAAGGGCGCATCTATTGCGATGATCACCGCAGGTTTGATGTCTCTTGCATTTATGGGATTCTCTGGATTAGTTAAGTTTTAAAATATGACGTTAATGTATGCATTACTTGCGCTAGGGGCGCTAGCATTGGTATTTGGGATCGTGCTGGGCTACGCCGCGGTAAAATATAGAGTTGAAAGCAACCCAATTGTAGAACAAATCGATGCGATTTTACCGCAAACACAATGTGGACAATGCGGTTATCCAGGGTGTCGCCCCTATGCTGAGGCGATTGCGAATGGCGATGAGGTGAATAAATGCCCTCCAGGCGGCGAGGCAACCGTCAAGAAACTTGCAGACTTAATGGGTGTCGAAGCTAAACCACTGGCCGGTGGCGAAGAAGCTGAGCCGGTTAAGAAAGTAGCATATATTCGCGAAGATGAATGTATTGGCTGCACCAAGTGTATTCAGGCCTGCCCTGTCGATGCAATCGTTGGTGCAACAAGGCAAATGCACACTGTACTAATTGACGAGTGCACAGGGTGTGATCTGTGTGTTGAACCCTGCCCAGTAGATTGTATCGACATGGTACCGGTTGCACAGACCAAACAAACGTGGAAGTGGCAACTTGATGCCATTCCTGTGACACAGATTGATTAAGAGGTTTAAGTGGAAACATTACTTGAACAAATAGAAAGCGGAAAACTGTGGCAGTTCCCAGGCGGCATTCATCCACCAGAGCAAAAAGCGCAATCTAACCAACACCCTATTTCGCGCTTGCCCCTGCCTGAAAAACTCATTTTGCCATTAAAGCAACATATAGGGGCAAATGGCAGCTTGCTGGTAAATGTCGGTGATCACGTATTAAAAGGACAAGCGCTAACTGCTCCAGGCACCAATTGGTCTTTGCCGGTTCATGCGCCGACGTCGGCGTGGTTGAAGCCATTACGCCGATGCCATCTGCGCACCCTTCAGCTATACCTGAATTAAGTATTATTTTACGTCCAGACGGTGCGGATAAATGGATAGAATTAACACCTATCCATGATATTTCCTCTCTCGATAACGCCCAGCTTATTGAAATAATTCACCAAGCCGGTATTGCAGGAATGGGCGGTGCAGGCTTTCCAACCTATGTAAAAGCCGATAGCCCCAAGCCAATCGAGTTTTTGGTTATTAATGGTGTTGAGTGTGAGCCTTATATTACCGCTGACGATCGCCTGATGCGTGACCATGCGCAACAAATTGTGTCAGGGATAGAGGTTTTACAACAGATCCTAAAGCCTCAAAAAATATTATTTGGTATTGAAGATAATAAACCTGAAGCCATTGCAGCCGTATCAGCCGCAGCGAAGCACAATCAAGATATTTTAGTTCGTAGCATTCCAACAAAGTATCCATCTGGCGGTGAAAAACAGCTGGTTAAACTACTCACATCAAAAGAAGTGCCAAGTACAGGGATCCCAGCTGATATAGGGGTACTGGTGCAGAATGTAGGGACACTATTTGCTATTTGGCAAGCCGTTTTTGAAGGGAAACCTTTAATTGAGCGTGTTGTTACTGTCACAGGCAATACTATCAACCAGCCAAATAATGTCTGGGCTTTACTCGGAACAGAAATAAAACATCTTCTAGACTCACAAGGCTTCTCTCCTGTTGACGCACAACGTGTAGTTATGGGCGGTCCCATGATGGGCTTTACCCTCCCCTCGGTTAGGATCCCTGTCGTAAAAACAACAAACTGTATTCTTGCACCAGACAATAAAGAGTTGGCCATTCCTGGGGAAGAAAAAGCTTGTATTCGTTGCAGTGCTTGTGCCGATGCCTGCCCGCAGAGCCTGCTACCTCAGCAACTACAATGGTTTGCCAAAGGTAAAGAATATGAAAAGTTAGAAGAGTATAACCTGTTTGATTGTATTGAATGCGGAGCTTGCTCTTACGTTTGTCCAAGCGAAATCCCCTTGGTGCAATATTACCGAGTAGCGAAAGCTGATATTCGCGAACAAAAACTTGAGCAGGTTAAAGCTGAGCGTGCTAAAGAGCGCTTTGAAGCTAGAAAAGCGCGACTAGAGCGAGAACAAGAAGAGCGACAGAATAAACATAAACGCCGCTCACCCAGCTCACCAGCAAAAGCAGCAGAGCAAGAGAAAGTGCAAGAAGCACTGGCTCGTGTAAAAGATAAACAATCAGACAAGTCTGCAGTACAAGCTGCCATAGCGCGTGCTAAAGCCAAACGTGGGGAAAACGGCGAACTTGAGCCTGATAACAGCGCTATCATGCAGGAGCGAGAGAAACGTAAAGCACAGGCACGTAAATATAAAGAAGCGAAAACCGAGCAAGTAAGTAGTGTTGACCAAAAGGATGCTGTAGCCGCCGCTATCGCTCGTGCCAAAGCGAAAAAAGCAGCCGCTCAAGAACAGGTTTCTTCTGATCAAGCACCTGAAGACAAAAAGACCGCTGTGGCCGCCGCCATTGCCCGTGCTAAAGCGAAAAAAGCAGCTAAACAAGCTGAAGAAGCAAACGACAACACAGCTGAGCAGAGCGAGGCTGTGCAAAGTACTGATGACGTAGCTGACCCTCGTAAA
>NZ_RCSQ01000024.1:0-9589 GCF_004103255.1 Pseudoalteromonas sp. PS5 | reverse complement strand
TCCCGAGCTGGGGTTAATTAACAACATGAAGCAGCGCCTCAATATCTGCCTGATCGCTATAAATGTGAGGTGAAATACGGATACCGTAACGTCTATTATCAACAGCAATGTTGGCTTGCTTAAGACGCGACCTGACTTGTTCATGATATGGCCCAAAATCTAGAATAGCGGTTCCAGAACACATACTCTGATCTGTCGGAGAGTAATAAAATTCAGGTAATGCCTTTTGGAGTTTTGCCAACAAGGTAAGGTTGTGTTCACGCACCGTGTTAATACCTACGTTTGCAAAATAATTCAGGCTATGACCTGCATAGATATATGGCGTAACGCTTGGTGTGCCTCCCCAAAAGCGTAGTGCACTCTCATTAGGTTCAAAATGATGGATATTAAACTCGAATGGGTTTTGATGAGAAAACCAGCCAACATCTTTTGGTTCGCAATAAGGTAGGATACTTTTATTCACCCACATAAAACCAGCCCCGGGACCTGCACAACTCCATTTAACACAAGATCCTACGACACAGTCAGCATCCCATTTATTTAAGTTTATAGGCAGCACACAAAGTGACTGAGCGATATCAATAATGGTGCGACAACCCTGTTGTTTTGCATATTGAATAATTTCAGCCACCGGTGCCTGCTGGCCACTATTGGAGTATACATGGCTCACAAAAACCCAATCAATTTGCTCATCGATATATTGCTGCCATACCGCAAGATCATACATATCAAATGACTCTGGAATATACACAATCTCGACATTATCCAACGCATTTTGTAGCGCAAATCCCATGCTCGGGAAATCTTGTTCACTCATCAATACACGAACTTTGCGAATACCACTCTCAGGCAAGCTCATCGCCCACTTTGTTAAGCCGCTAGACAAATTGGTTTGTGGACAAAATAGCCTAGCTTCTGAGCTCAGCAATTCAGCCAGTGCACTGGTAAATCGCTCGATACCATCGAGCCATTGCTGCCAAGGTTCTTGATTCTGCTGCTGCCATGGCATAATAAACTTCTGTTGAAAATCAGCCTCGGCTGATTTCAACATACGACCAACTGAGTGACTTAATAAATAATGGCCAGGCGCTAAGTGAAAATCATCTTTAAAGGTTGTCATTCTGTTCTCCTAGCGCCTCACGCAGTCGCTTCAAGTCATTGTATCGTGTGAAGATATCGTCGCGGTTAGCCGCCGCCCTACGATCGCGCAAGTCCGCAAGCTGCTGCAATAGGATTTCTAAAGGTGGACCACTGGCTGTCACCTTACTCAAATGCTGTTGCTGCATCGCCTGCGAAGGTTTGGCAATATACTTTTCTACCAGTTGATTATGATGCTGAATAGCTGTATCGCCATGGAGTTTACATACTTGCACAAACAAATTAGCAGCAGGCACAAACCACTCACGCTTTGGCGTATTCAATGCTGCCAAAAAAGCATCCATAAGATTAGGTGTACGCATACACTCTCGTAATGTAGCTTGATCTTCAGGCATCATAAATAAGAATTTTTCCACCAGCATTTGACCATAACTAATATCATTAGCTGGACACAATCCCAACATCATATCGATAACATTGATACCCGCAAAATCTCCAGCGTTAGCGCCACGATAGACTTCTTTACCAACTCGGTATGGTTTGTAGTAAGGGCGCACCACATAGAAGAACGCTTCAGCGTCTAAGGCATTAAACAATGCTCGATTAGACTCTATTACTTCAAGCAGCGCTTGCTTAACTTGTTTGAGTAGCACCAATGACATGGGATGAGAAATGCCCAAATGATGTACCTTCATTAACGATTCGGACGCTCGTTTATAGGCAAGAATAGCCTGAGTATTGTAGTCAATAAATAAGCGCTCTGCGGGGTGTGAAGTAAAGCGTTTATATACCCCATTCACTGCGCGATTATGGGTAGTGAGATGTGCGGTAGCAAACCTTGGTGTAACCCCCAAAGAGGCACCAATGTGCATAGCCAGTGCAGAAGCTTGTTTTAATGGCGAAACCTGTTCGCGACTTGGTTCGGTAATTTCATGGCGCCGACATGCGGCCATAAAAAGCCCAACATTGCCTAATAAGTCAAAAGCCTGATCAAATCCTTCATCGGTATTGCCTTCCTCCAATAAGGCTTGGATCAGTCGATTACCTTCTTCTTGTAACTGTATTTTTAGTGCTTCGCCAACGCCTTCAACGTTCGCTTTATCTTGTTGCTGCCAGTAAAGGTGCTCAAGCTTGTCGTTTATGTCAACAAACTGCCCTCTGATCCAAGCATCAAATTGTACGGCTAATGAACTCATGATTACTTCTCGTGATTATTCCATTATTAAGGCTAACAAATCACCAAGAGCATAATTTGCCAATTTTCTCTAAAAGTTTAATACTGATTAGCAATAATCACTCTTTTATTTCGCTTATGTCAGAAAATCTTGATGCTAAGGACAAACTGCTCCTGGCCGCATTACAACATAATGCCCGTTTGAGTAATGCCTCACTCGCTGAAAAAGCCAACCTTTCTGATACCCCTTGTCTACGACGCGTAAAGCGGTTACAAGAGACGGGGGTGATTTCTGGTTATCATGCTGCACTAGATAGAACGCAGGTTAATTTGAGTATCTTGGTTTATGCGTTTATAAAACTCAGTGAAAATACCGCAGCTGCTGCCCAGTTATTTGAACAACACGTAGAATCTGAAGATCAGGTGATCAGCTGTTCTGTGATCTCTGGCAGTTATGATTATTTATTGGAAATCGTAGCTAAGGATTTACCTAGTTATGAGCAATTTGCCAAACATCAACTGGGCGCCTGTAAGGTCATTAGCGGGATTGAATCAACGATTGTCCTAAAGCAAACTTTTGCAAAACGCATATTACCGATCCGTTGAGCGTTTTTATTGTCACGTGATCTCGCTATACTGCTTCAAACCTATAGCTTAAAAGGATTGAATATGCGTCACTACTTCACCTCCACAGTACTAGCTTGTAGCTTGCTTGTTTCACCTTTGGCCATTGCCCAAGATTGCACAACCCAAGTAAGTGATATGTCGCTATTCACCAAAAGCAAAGCATCAGGGTTATTTCGTGAAGCAATTGATAAAGGTCCTGTCACTATTGATATAACGAATATAACTAGCTTTGACGATTATATTCGCTCGACCAAAACAGTTATTGAAAATCGCAATCCTCGCGCCGCACTACCATGCCCGTTAATGACACCGACAGCAAGATTGCTGAATCTTACAAACCCGAAGGTAAGTGATCTGATTGCGCCATTTACACTTGACCATGACAACAAAGATAAGGCTGTGCTGCTTATCCATGGACTAACTGACTCTCCTTTTACTTTTCACTATCTCGCAGCAGCGCTCTATGAAGCAGGATACAATGTCAGAACCATGTTACTGCCAGGTCACGCCACCGCAGCGAGTGATTTAACCGAAGTCGATATCGACGATTGGCAAGCACATACAGATTATGCCATTTCACAGACGAGCAAAGATTTTACGCATTTTTCCGTACTTGGCTATTCTACAGGTGCCGCTTTGATGCTTAGTAGCATAGCGAAGCATAAGCCCAATAATTTAGAAGCTGTTGCACTGATCTCTCCCGCTACAGAGCCACATAATAAGAATGGTTGGCTCGCCAAATGGATTGATTACGTGCCATTTGTCAATTGGATAGATGAAGACGCTGATTTGGATTTCGCCAAATATGAATCTTTCCCGTGGCATGGCGCAACGTTGGCCCATCAGGCTATGGCACCACTCAAATCACTCTCTACTTTGCCAAATGTACCGATGTTTATCAGCTATAGCGATGTTGATACCACTATAGACAATCATGCAACGGCAAAGTTACTCGAAAAGTGGCAACCTAAGTCAGCATTGACCCAATTTATCTACTCGGAAACGCCATCGACTAAGCAAGGTGTGAATTATCGGAGCGTGAGAGCCGACAACATTGTCGATATGTCTCATATTGGTATTTTACAGCCACCTGATCATATTTTTTATGGCCAAAAAGGCCCTTATCGTAACTGCACCAGTTACCACTTAAAAGACCAGGCCTTCGTTAACTGCCGCACTGGTAAAACTGTCCATTTTGGTGAGCGTCACGAAGAAAACATGAAGCAACACAAACCTTTGGCACGGATCACATTTAACCCTGATTACAGCAACTTTGAGCAAGCACTGCTCGCATTTTTTGACGGCCACAATGACTGAGTACCAACACAGATTTATTCATTCTCTGACTGAAGTGACAGAAGCGCAGTGGGAACGTGTTTCACCACCACATGTATTTACAAGTTACGAGTGGCTGCTTGCATTAGAGTTAAGCGGCTGCACCAGCAAAGAAACGGGCTGGATACCTCATCATCTAATGATTGAACGCCAAGGTGAGTTAATTGCGATTTTGCCAGGTTATATTAAATCGCACTCTTATGGCGAGTACGTTTTTGATTGGGCTTTTGCTGAAGCCTACGAGCGTCATGGAGTAGATTATTATCCTAAATGGCTGTGTGGCGTCCCCTTTACGCCCACGCAGGGATCAAGGATCTTAACTAAAGCACCCTCTGCTGATCTACTTGAATATATTAACGCGACGCTCACGAGCCTCGCTCCACTGGGGATTAGTGGCGTCCATATTAATTTTTGTCAACAAAGCGACTTACTCGCTCAAAGTCATTTAACGATGCGCCGCAATGTACAATTCCATTGGCACAATAAAGGTTACGCTGGGTTCGAAGATTTTCTCGCGCAACTCACGTCAAGAAAGCGTAAAATGGTCACAAAAGAACGCCAAGCCGTGACTACCCAAGGTATTAATATCAGTTGGATTGATGGCAAAGAAATAAGCACAGCACAGCTCGATGCCTTTTTTCTCAGCTACCAACTTACCTACCTTAAACGCTCACGACACCAAGGCTATCTCTCGCGCGACTTTTTCCAGCAAGTTATCACCTCAATGCCAGATAAGTTTCGCCTTTGCTGTGCCTACTTAAACCACGACATTATTGCCACTAGTTTATACCTTGTGGATGGTGACACCTTGTATGGTCGCTATTGGGGCGCGATTGAGGATAGTTACGACTTTTTGCATTTTGAGCTGTGTTACTATCAAGGTATAGAGTACGCCATTGCTAACCAACTTGCAGTCTTTGACGCGGGTGCTCAGGGTGAGCATAAGCTGGTGAGGGGCTTTGAGCCGGTGTGGAGGCAATCGTATCACCGCTTATTTCAACCTGACTTTCAGCAGGCGCTTGAAGATTTTACCAAGCGCGAAGCTGATGCACTCGAGCATTACTTTATCGAGTGCCAAGCAAAGCTACCGTTTAAACACCAATAAGCGATTATTAGCCGGCATCGCATAGTCTTGCTGTAGTGTAAGTCCTTGCTCTTTAGCAAGCGCCAATACCCATTCTTGATCGCGAATACCACTATCCTGGTCTTGCGACTTTAGATAGGCATCAAACTCTCGATTACTTTCGCTGGTAAATTCGCCTTGATAATTAAACGGCCCATAAACTATCAGGTAGCCGCTTTCTTTAAGGTGTTGTCCTACTCCAGTGATTAAACGTTCCACGAGGGTTGATGACACAATGTGGAAGGTATTAGCGGTATAAATCACATCATAACGCTGATTAATAGGCCACCCATGGTGTAAGTCTAGCGCCAATGGCGGTAAAACATTTTCAAGCTCAGCGTCATCCAGCCACGCATAAATACCAGCGTGATTGACCTCTCTATCTGCTGTTTGCCATATTAAATGCGGTAATGCCGCAGCAAAGTGCACTGCATGCTGACCCGTACCAGAGCCTATCTCTAGGACTTCTAAAGGCTTGTTTAGATAAGGAGTAAGCTTTTCTAAAATCGGATGTTTATTGTTTTCACACGCTTGAGAGTAAGGTTTTGTCATCTCGTTTGCACTATTTTGATCAAATTATGCGCCTCATTGAGGCAAGCTTTTATATTAATTGCAAGGTAAATAGCCCAAAGTTTCACTAAATGATTAAAATTCAGAAAGAAATTTATTTTGGTACGACTTCTGCTAAGTTTAAAGAGTACAAAGAGGAGAAGCGAGCATGAAAATTTCAGAGATCACCCAAATGCCTAGCCAACTAAAAAGCGAAGGACTTGTCCTGAAGCAGCGAAAAAACGCGTTCACCAAAAACCGCGCCTATCGGCAAGAAGTCGCTAATCTTATGCAGCTTGAAGAGCAAGAAAAAGAACATTCCGAACAGCAGTATCTCCTTGGTTATAATTAACACTCACTTTTTAAATTCATTTCAGACCCATAGTGAGCTGCGATGGTGAATACCAAACTCAAGTTTGGTAGGGTAAATACAAAAGCTTGAATTGCTAACCAAACGATGTAATGATAATTGTTATCATTACATCGTTTGGTTTTGTATCTATGCAGCTTGCTACTTTATTACAGACTTACCGTGCGAAGCTTAATCGCCACTGCCAGCGGCCACAACTAGAGGCCCCGCTCTTAGTTGCTGAATATATCTCAGCAGGAATAGACATGGCTAAATGGTATGAGCGCCACAATAACCCGCTGCTGCAAGAGTTTTATCTCAGAAATACATTATCTGAGCTATTAGAGCAGATTGCCGATCCTCTTGTTGATACAGCCATACGTAAGCAATGTATGGATCAATTATTCAAGCCTTTGCTGGCATTAAAACGGTTTTATAAACATCACCATACTTCGTCGCAGCAATTTCTTAAGCTCCAGCGAGATGCGTGCCAAACCTGCCAGCAGTTTAACCCTTTTTATTAGGAGCAACGATGACTACTTTTCGTCAAGAATCCGATAGTATGGGAACACTAGATGTTCCAGAGTATGCGCTCTACAAGGCGCAAACACAGCGTGCAGTAAACAACTTTCCTATTAGTGGCATCACCATGCCAAGTAGCTTTATCAAAGCGCTGGCCTACATCAAACAAGCTGCAGCTGAAACCAACCAATCCCTTGGCCATCTACCAAGTGACAAAGCAAAAGCAATAGTGACTGCCTGCCAACAGCTAATTGATGGCAAACACTTAGATCAATTCCCTGTTGATGTCTTTCAGACTGGTTCTGGCACCAGTTCAAATATGAATGCCAATGAGGTGATAGCCACATTAGCCTCACAACTTAGCGGACTGACTGTACACCCTAATGACGATGTTAATATGGGTCAAAGCTCGAATGATGTGATACCAACAGCCATTCATGTCAGTAGTGCAATTACTGCTGTATATGACCTATTACCCGCACTAAAACACTTATCTCGTAGTATTGAACAAAAAGCAGAACAAGTCGGTCATCATGTCAAAACCGGCCGAACTCATCTAATGGACGCTATGCCTGTGACATTCGCACAGGCATTAAGTGGCTGGCAAGCGCAAGTAGACAACGCTTGTCAGGGAATTGTTCATTCATTAGAAAAAGTGTACGAGTTAGGTCAAGGTGGAACGGCGGTAGGCACAGGTATTAATGCCGATCCACAGTTCGCGAAATTATTTAGCCAAAACCTGAGCACTAACATCGGGATCCGATTTAGCCAAGGCAGTAACTTTTTTTACCATATCGGTTCACAAGACGCGATTGTGGGACTTTCTGGACAACTTAAAACTTTTGCCGTGGCGCAAATGAAAATCGCTAACGATTTACGCTGGATGAATTCTGGTCCCCTTGCTGGATTAGGTGAAATTGAGCTTGAGGCGCTCCAACCCGGCTCTTCCATTATGCCAGGAAAAGTAAACCCCGTTATTCCAGAAGCAGCAGCAATGGCCAGTGCTCAAGTGATAGGTAATGACGCCACAATCAGTGTTGCTGGGCAATCTGGTAACTTTGAGCTAAATGTGATGCTGCCAGTGATTGCATTGAATGTATTACAGAGTATCGAAATTCTCTCAAACACAGCACGACTTCTAGCTGATAAAGCCGTTGCCAGCTTCACAGTTAATGAAGTAAATATTCAAAAAGCTCTGGCAAAAAATCCGATCCTTGTGACTGCACTGAACCCTGTGATCGGGTATGAAAAAGCAGCACAAATAGCCAAACGAGCATACAAAGAAGGTCGCCCTATCATCGAGGTGGCTGCGGAGCAAACCGATCTGAGTGAAGCTGAGCTCAAGTCATTACTTGACCCGAACAAACTTACCAAAGGCGGTTTATAAATAAATCCTTTTCAGCCTGTAAGGATACAGGCTGTTGAGCTTGCTATTCCTCAAGGACTTGCGTAGTTTAATTAGCAAACATGAGGAGAGCATATAATGAACAAAATGATCCCCACCTTACTGGTTACATTTTTATTATTTGGCTGCCAGGGAGAAGCAATTAAAAAAGATGTAACAACGCAAAATACCACTAACGCACAGCCGCAGAGCGGGCTACAAGCTGAAGATAAAAAACCCAAAGAGACAAACTTAGCCATCCAAGTAGACAGCCAAAAACTAGATAGTTCAGATATTGCCGCCTACAAACAATCACTAGAAGACGTAAGTGCTGACAAAAGTTGCGATACCAATACACAATGCAAAGTGATCGCAGTTGGCGCTCGAGCCTGCGGCGGCCCTTCTTCTTATTTGGTGTACTCAACAAAGTCTGCGAATGAAAAACAAGTAATGCAGTTAGCGGATCAAATCACAAAGCTTGAGCGTGCTTTTAATAAGCAAAATCAAATGATGAGTATCTGTCAGCATTTAATTGAACCGGCAACACAATGCGTTGAAAATAAATGTGTTAAACTCCAAAAGAACCATTCTGCATACTAGAGGCAATTAATGAAGTTAGCTATCTCTCTCACTTGCATCAGTACACTCCTTATAGTGCTACCTGGCTGTGAAATGACATCAACTAGTGTAACAAGTAGCCTAGATAGCCAATATACGCTCTCAGATATCAGAGCTAGTATTGAGTGTGATGCAAGCTACCAATGTAAAGTGGTTGGTATAGGTGAGCGATTGACATGTGGGGGTCCAAGAGAATATATAATTTATTCGACCAAACATACCAATGAACAAGAAATTGAAAAAGTCGTCGCCAATATTACCAGACAAGAAAAGCTGGATAACGAAGAAAAAGCACCAGCGGTGAGTTGTGAGCCAGTGATGCCAGTGCAAACACTATGTATTGCCAACACTTGCCAAGCAGTACCACTTTAAACTGACAAGTGCTTAAATCATCGTGCAAGTTCACTGATCACAGAAACAAGCATGACTAAAAGTCCACAAATACTTGCATTGATAATGTACTTTACTTCGAGCCGCTTTTTCACCCAGTAGCTGTACATAAAACGAATTAGGTAAGTGGCTGAAGTACCAAACAGTGCAAATATAACTAATAGCGCAATTAAATGAAGTGACACACTAAGTCCCTCTGTTTTTAGTCAATCATATCGTTAATTAGCCCTTCCATGTAGCCCTTATTACATAAAACCGAATAGTTGATCACACCAGCAAAAATACAATAAGAACAGCCTACTATTTCTTACGTCGTACAGATACAGCTCGGCGGGTAAGCCGCCTCCTACCAGTGCTGCACTTTGTTGGTGTTGTGGTGGGTGCGAGTTTACCTCGTGATGTAACAAAGTAGACTGTTTT
>NZ_RCSQ01000023.1:0-32613 GCF_004103255.1 Pseudoalteromonas sp. PS5 | reverse complement strand
AATTGGTTTCAGGGGCGACTACATACTTTAGGGGCTGAGCTGCGAGTATATGAAACTCGTGGCAATGAAAGCTTCCATATGAAGTCATACATTTTCACCAAAACCAAAGGTGAAGATGGCCAAATTTATGAGGGTAGTGCGTTTATTGGTTCAAACAATATAAGTGCAGTGGCACTAACTCAAGGGTTAGAGTGGTGTTTTCGGCATGATTTTATAGCTAGTCACAGTGCTAATAACAAGGCAACATTCTTGCAGTTTAAGGCTGCGTTTGCCAGTTTATTTACTCACTCTCAAACAGTATGTTTAAGCTACCAATGGATACAGCACTATCAAGAGCGCCGTAAGAAGCCACAATTCAAAACCGTTAGCAATAATGTCGATGACGACATAAGTATTGAGCCAATTAGCCCAAGAGTCGAACAGCAAGAAGCTTTAGAAAAGCTGAATAACGCAAGAGCACAAAGCTATAAAAGAGGCTTAGTGGTATTAGCGACAGGAATGGGCAAAACATGGCTTGCTGCTTTTGATGTTCAACAAATAGGTGCTAAAAAAGTTCTATTTGTGGCACATAGAGAAGAGATTCTCAAGCAAGCGGCCAAAACGTTTGCACGATTAATTGATTGTACCGCAGGGTTTTATACCGGCAAGCAAAAACAAAGTGATGCCGATTTTTTGTTTGCCTCTATACAGAGCATTGGTAAAACAGAGAGTTTGAGGCAGTTTGCAGCTGATTACTTTGACTACATTATTGTTGATGAGTTTCACCACGCGAGTAGTAAATTATACCGAAATTTGCTGTCTTATTTTGAGCCGCAATTCTTACTTGGGTTAACTGCTACACCAGAGCGAACTGACCAAGCCGATATTTTAAGTTTATGTGACAACAACCTCGTCTATGAGCGGAATATGGTGCAGGGGATTGACGCCAAAACGCTCGCACCGTTTCACTACTATGGTATTTGGGATAAAAGCGTTGACTATACCGCAATTCCTTGGCGTAACGGCAAGTTTGATCCAACCAGTCTAAACAACCAATTTGCCACAGAGCACAGGGCAAAGCATGCTTTACAACACTGGAAACAGTTAGCGCAAACACGCACGCTGGCATTTTGTATTTCGACCGCACACGCCGACTACATGGCAAACTACTTCAAAAAAGCGGGAATTGACGCGGCTTCGGTACATGGAAAGTCAAGCATAAAACGTAGTGAGGCTTTAGCGCATTTAGCATCTGGAAAACTACAAATTATTTTTAGTGTTGACCTGTTTAATGAGGGCACTGACTTACCCTGTATCGACACTGTGATGATGCTGAGGCCCAGTGAATCTAAGGTTTTATTCTTACAGCAATTAGGCCGTGGACTGAGAACCCATCAACAGAAAACGCATTTGGTCGTCTTAGATTTTATTGGCAACCACCACAGTTTTTTGAACAAGCCTTATGCACTTTTTGCTACGCACTCACCTAGAGATTTAGTTACAAAACTAAATAAAGATAACCAAGTAGTTCAGCTACCTGAAGGATGTTTTGTAAATTATGACCTAGAAATTACCGACTTTTGGCGGCAACTCGCTAAAGAACAGCGAACTACGGCTCTTGATGATTATCAAAATTTAACAGATCAACTAGGTCATGCGCCTGATGCTTGTGAGTTTTTCCATGAATATGGTGAGTTTAAGAAGGTAAAGGCTTATGGAAGTTGGTTTGAACTCGTTGTAAAAGCAAAGAGCGTTAGTCGTATTTCAGCTAAGTGGCTTGCGCCCTACAAGGTGTTTTTAAAAGAGGGTGTCGAAGTGACCAACATGACAAAATGCTTTAAAGCCATTTTGCTTGAAGCCTTTGTTCAGCTCGATGGTATAGCTTACCCTCCTACATTGAGAGCGTTGGCAGATAAGAGTTATGATGTGCTATTGCACTATCCTCAGTTAAGAAAGCTAGATATATCAGAAAAGGACAGAAGCAAAAGTAAAGGTAGTAAAGCTTGGTTCAATTATTGGTTCGATAATCCGATTAACGCTTTCACTGAAGCAAAAAAACCTGAACATAAGCGCAAAACACACCACTGGTTTTCAATTGAACAAGCACCAAATCAATCCATTGAAGAAGCGCAGTTCAAGCTAAACCTTGAAGTTAAAAGGCAAGATATTGAACAAATGACCGACTGTATATTGGAGTTAAGTCGCTATCGCCTTGCTAGATATCTTCATACCAAACGTGACAGGCTAGCCGAACCCGAAAGTACACAGACGGTGACAGATGATGCGATACCAAACCAGCTACAAAGCACAGATGTTGCGGAACACGTGGTACAACTGCCATATTTTCCTAATTTAAAAATTGCTTGTGGTCACTTTAAAACAGGAGACTGCAGCGAAATGTCCTTCGTGCCTGCGCCACCGAGGTGTGGAAAAGTCGACCCTGAAAAACATTTCTTAGCTCATGCCAGTGGTAATTCAATGAATGGTGGGAAACACCCTATCTTCGATGGAGACTTGTTATTACTAGAGCGGATCACATCAAGCAATGCGGGATCAATTACAAATACCATTATTGCTATCGAGCGCTTTGACGCAGCTGGCGACGAACAATTTTTATTACGAGATGTAAAAAAACAGATTAATGCGCAAGGTGAAGTAACCTACTTACTTGTGGCAAGAAACCCAGAGTATGCAGTAATGGAAGCCAACGATGAGTTTGTGACGTTTGCGCGGTTGAGAGAAGTTTTTAAACCTTCAGTGAACTAACGCAGGGTGGATATGAGCTGTCAGCGTCAAAGGGTAGCTGGTATTGATTTAACAACCAGGTAGGCTTCTCTGTCAACAGAGCGGGTGAAAGGTTATAGCTTGAACTCCATGTAAGTGAACTGTAAATTTATTTATATATATATAAAAACTTTGATTGTATTTCACAACTTTAGTAATTAGGACACGTAAACAAATGGATGGCTCAGCGTCACAACAACACAACACAGTAAAAAAAGCGGCTTTATTTTCATTTAATAAATTTGTTGCTTTTACCATTTTTATAACCAGTATTATCATTGGTGCTTATGCAACTGATATTGTTGAGATAGCAAAGGCCTACGTGCTTTATTCTGGTAGTAGCTTGATCCGCTTTATACCAATTTTGGTGCTTAGTGTGGTGATGATAAGTTATTTGTATTATCAATTTGAGCGAGCTGGACTAAGCACTTTTAGGAGATTCATAAAATCAATTTCAACTGTCTTTGTATGTGCAGCATTTTTTTCAGCAGGGATGTTTCTAAAAGACCCTTGGATATCCCTTTCTATGTTCAACAATGAATACGATGGCCCCGTCAAAACTTTTCAACACTATGCGGGGTTTGAAGTAAAGAAAGATAGATGTGAAAAGCGCGGTAAAAATCTTACTTGCTCCTTTTACGCTATTAACCTGCTTCCCCGTGATAATGCTTTTAGAATTAGAAATAAAAGTTATGCGATTGATCATAAAGATAGTCAAGCTAGATTACTCGCATATTATGTAGGTGAAAAGCGATATGGTAGTTATAACTCTGATTACTTTACTGTGCCAGTGGGCAGTAAGCGAATGTTTAAAATGGAGTTTGAGCTTTCATCGGATGAAAAAATGGTGTTTGCTCCGTACTTGTCAGTAGTGCTGGATGCAGAACATCATGAAGAAAAGCATCTCAATTTTAGAGCGATGAAGGTTGTAGACTATATTCAGTAGTCTGCGGTTTTGTATAGGTGAATGATGAACCAAGCCCTTAAATTTTTACTGTCTATTATGATCGTCGTCGTAACTTTTATCGTGTCAGCCACCTTGGCCGGAATGTTGGCGGAGTATGCGGGCTGGTGGAAAAAACCGGTGATAGGCGGTGTAGCAGCGGCTTGTGTGGTGTTGTCGGGTTATATAAGTGCGCCGGTGTATAAGTTGTATTCTGCGGCGGTGTGGTTATTGATTGGTGCAGGTGCCGCTTGGGTGATGTCGAGTGTGTTTATGTATGCTGAGGATGCCGACACCTCAGTGCCTTTGTATGTAACCTACGCAAGTGGTGTGTTTGCTTTGGCACTTTGTTGGGGTTGGGAGCGTCGAAAGGTTGTGCGAGGGATTGGTTTTCAAGAATAGTGGGCAAGAGATCGTCGCGTAAAGCGGCTCCTACCAGTCGGAGTTTGTTGTGGTGGGAGCGGATTTACTCCGCGATGTTTGCTGTATGGATCGCCACGTAAAGCGGCGCCTATCGGTGGGGCTGATGTGGTGTGAGTGAATCTATTCCGCGATGCTTGCTGGCTGGTTCGGCACGTAAAGCGGCGCCTATCGGTGGGGCTGGTGTGGTGGGAGCGGATTTATTCCACGATGTGTGTTGTAGAGCGCGCCACATAAAGCGGCTCCTACCAGTCGGAGTGTGTTGCGGTGGGAGCGGATTTATTCCGCGATGTTTGCTGGATGGATCGCCGTAAAGCGGCTCCTACCTGTGGGGCTGATGTTGTGGGAGCGGATTTATTCCGCGATGTGTGTTGTAGGGTTCGCCACGTAAAGTGGCTCCTACCAGTCGGAGTTTGTTGTGGTGGGAGTGGATTTATTCCGCGATGTGTGTTGTATGGATCGCCGCGTAAAGCGGCTCCTACCTGTGGGCTGATGTGGTGGAAGTTGACTTATTCCGCGATGTTTGCTGTATGGATCGCCACGTAAAGTGGCTCCTACCGGTGGGGCTGGTGTGGTGGGAGCGGATTTATTCCGCGATGTTTGCTGTATGGATCGCCGCGTAAAGCGGCTCCTACCAGTCAGAGTGTGTTGCGGTGGGAGCGGATTTATTCCGCGATGTTTGCTGTATGGATCGCCGCGTAAAGCGGCTCCTACCAGTCGGAGTGTGTTGCGGTGGGAGCGGATTTATTCCGCGATGTTTGCTGGAGGGATCGCCGTAAAGCGGCTCCTACCGGTGGGGCTGGTGTGATGGGAGTGAATTTATTCCGCGATGTTTGCTGGATGGTTCGCCACGTAAAGTGGCTCCTACCGGTGGGGTTGGTGTGGTGGGAGCTGATTTATTCCGCGATGTGTGTTGCAGGGATCGCCGCGTAAAGCGGCTCCTACCTGTGGGCTGGTGTGGTGGAAGTGGATTTATTCCGCGATGTGTGTTGTAGGGTTCGCCACGTAAAGTGACTCCTACCTGTCGGAGTTTGTTGTGGTGGGAGCAGATTTATTCCGCGATGTTTGCTGTATGGCTCGCCACGAAAGGTGGCTCCTATCAATGGGAAGCTGAGCGTTGCAGATCGCTCAACCATCAAGAATCGAGCAAGTTGCTAGCTGAGCATTTCCCAAATTTACATGACAAATTTTTACGGTTTGTACAGAGCCCGGTAGAACCACATCGCCTCTGAGTTAAAATAATGTTACTCATTAGACCAAAGGATAATGTACCTATACTTCCATATTCCTTTATAAAATGGTTATATTATAACTATCGACACTAAGGAAAAACACAAAAATGAACAATAAAAAGTTACCGTTAAACCTAAATAAAAAAGTTATAAAACAACTTGATAGTAAAATGTTGAGCCAATTGGTTACCAATAAAATTGCAGGCGGTTCTAATAGCTATAACGGCCCTTGCTATACACCGGCCACATCGCAACGTTACTGTTAAAAAATTGTTTTTTTATGGTGGTGCGGTCATTTTCATTTTTACGTCATAATGAATAAATGTGTTTGCAGTAGAATAATAACAGCCTAAAACACTTTGATATTTTGCAAATAACGACGCTGTCACCATCAAGCTAACGGGTACATCCGTTGGTTTATACCTAATCTCATGTGACCATTGTCACCAAAGACTCTAATTTATTAGGGTCTTTTTTTATGGCTGGCGATAAGGTGTCCACTACAATCTGTAACCTTAAATGCGGTGTTAATTGGTTTGATCCTTTTTAAGTTAGTAGGCTTGAATACATGGTGTAACCCCCTCTACATTAAAAGCATAAAAGGCTCTATAAAATGATGCTATAGAGCCGTTTGGTTGGGGAATTATAGTGCTTCAAGCATCCATTTTGCGTTTAAGTTTTCTGGCTTGCCATGACGGTTTAGCTCTGGCCGCTCTTGTGCTTGATTAAACCAAATGTACTGCTGCCAAAATTCATTTTTGATGTTCCAAAGGCCACCTTGATAAATTAACGAATACATCGCTTGGTTGGGCGAGTCTACTAACTTTAAATAACCACTTGCTTTGCTGCTGTAGCTTAAAAACAAAGACGGTGCCTTTGTACTTCTGTAGTAGTGGTAACCTTGTGGGCTGGTGACTTCTGTTAGCATTAGCGGCTCGTTTTGGCTTAATGTTACGGGCGCATTATTTGTGAGCGTCTGTGCAGCCATAAACTGGTTGTTAACTGGTGATTTTATAGCAACCTGCTTACCTGTATCTGGGCGGAGTTGTGGGTATGTCCAACCCGCTGGTGGCGTTTGCCAAGTGATTGACTTCCAGCGCCAGTTATAAGGAATATCAAGGTGGGGATCGTTTAAATCTTCATAGCCTGGCTCAGCTTCAATGTTATATAAGCATTGGTTGCGTTGGGCTTCTAATTGAGCAACACGTTCGGCTTGATTGGTTGTCCCCACATTCAGCTCTGCCATACATTCCGCTAAGGATTTTCCCTTTCCAGTCTCATTCGGTGCAAGCACATAAGTACCATCGCGTTTATCCTCGTCTTGATACCAAGCCAGCATTGCTGCTTCATCAAAAGATAACCAGTGGTCAACTAACTGTTTTGCTTCTTGTTCGGCAATGTCACGTCTTTGTGCTTTTGGCGTTGCCATGGTACGGATAAATGCAGCCCACAGATCTTTGCTGGCCTCAAGTGCAACAATTGCCACAGGTTTCATGCTGCTAATTCGGTATGACTGCCAACCTGACTCTAATCTTGTGTCGGGCTGCCAAATTACGTCGCCACTGGAAAAGTCCAAGACATCCTTGGTATCGTGACTATGTTGCTCTGCGCCTTCTGAACAAAGATACGCCTTGACTTGCCATATTTTTTCATAATTGTCATTCGGTAGCCGAACGGTGTGTTCTGGGCTGAACGAGTCTTGGAATAAGTGCACAGCGCGGCCAAATAAAAAATAGTTGTGGTCAACTTCTGTGAGCGCTGAATGACCGCCGCCATCCCATACCTTCAAGCGTTTTTCTTCCGCCATCGCTGCATCAATAAAGTGTTGAATAAAGCGTTTTTGAGCTCGATATGCGGCGTCAACACCTCCTTGACCACCAATATCATCATAACGGCGCATAAAATGGTCAAGTTGAATATCAGCAGGCTCTTGAGAGACAGCGCTAAAACAATTCGGACCAGTCGGATCAATGCTTGCATTGGTGACATTAAAACCTGCAATATCAACCCAACGCTCCCCAACAATGGCAGAATTTACACTATCATATCTTGGCTCATATAGTGCGTTGTTGTTTAGATTTGCTTGCAGCTTTGACACTTCGTTAAGTGCGGTATTTAGCGAAATATTTTTTGCAAGACCATCGCGCCATGTATGGCGTGGATCGTTTGGATCTGGACTGATGACATGCTCGGCATCTAGCACTTCAAGTGCAGCGGTTCGAGTTAGCCATTCGTGACCCATAGGCATGACACCTTGGCCACCAAATTGTGTAAATGCGTTGACAGATGAGGTGAGCGCTAATCCACATACCAGCGCAAGCGGCTTTATTTTCATATCTACTCCTTGAAAATTAAAAGCTAAAAATAGTGCAGGTGCTCTATATTGGTGGCGATTATAGTTTGTGATTAAAATGTTTCAACAGTTTAATTTTTATTTTTAAAGTGTTTTTGGTGTTTAATTTGTAAATTTGGTGGGGCTTGTTTTGGGGTTGATGTGATTAGGTGTCATCGCTTCGCATAATATGGTGTTGTTTTATTATTTCGTTATTTAAAATTATTTTAGTGGGCTTTAGAAAATACGTCATTATCCTATGCCACGCACTTACTCTTACTTTTTAATACCGTAAAAAATGAGTGTATCTTGCAGGTAAAGTCGGACTCTGACCATAAGTACACTCGAGGTTGAAGTATTCGTTTTGCTATACTCAAGTGGGGTTTTGCACTACAACAAGCTCAAAATACGCTTGGCATTTTCCCTTGAAAGGCAGCTTTGCACTGGCATACGTAAAAACTTGTTGGCGGGCACCTCCTTGGCTTCTCCTTGATGTAATAAATCACCGCTGTATACATTAACCTGACATGTGGTTTTATCTTGTTCTTCTGAATAAACAAGCTCCACTTTTTCCGCTTTCATAATTAAGTTTTTATAAGGGTAACCTGCGTCAGTAAATACTCTCTCGGCCGGTGTTGATATTGCATTCGATGAAAATACAACCATGGGAAATGCCAGTATAATTGCGTATTTCATGATAAAGACTCCTTCCGTCTCTGGTTTAAACGCTAAGAAGTATTGTGCGTATTCATAAAACTGACAAACGAGAAATTGTGCACTATAGTTAAGTTTTTGTTAAGTATGTTTAGAATGAAAGCACCGCCATTAAAAGGACTCTGGTACTTTAAAACCGCTGCTGAGCTTGGCGGTTTTAAGCAGGCAGCTGAAGCGTTATTTGTTACCCAAGCTGCGGTGAGTCAACAGATCAGACTATTAGAGCAACAACTGGGTATTTTGCTCTTTGAAAGACAAACCAGGAAAGTGATGCTGACACAACAGGGTCACGCGTTACTGCCTTATTTACACAAAGCATTTGGCCAAGTTGAAATGGGCTTATTAACCCTTAAAGCCGATCCAAGTCCGTCGACGATTAATCTTACCGTTTTGCCATCGTTTGCGACATGTTGGCTATTACCTCGTTTGGCCAGTTTTAATAAGGCGTTGCCAAACTACCAGTTACGCATCGACCCTACAGAGCAGCTAGCCGATTTCCATCAAGATGATATTGATATAGGGATCCGCTTTGGTTTAGGTGACTATCCAGGTTTAAAAAGTGAACTACTCGCAGAAGATGAGCTAGTTATTGCGTATCGCCCGGGGTTAATAGACCCAAGTCAGCCCATTCGCATGCAATTGTCTAAATTGAATTTTATCTATGACGAAGGGCGCGATAATGAAAAGGCTTGGCTTGCATTAAATCATCAGCTTGGATTAATGGGGCATACAGTGAGTAACCTCAAAATAGATAATGCGGCATTGGTACAACAAGCGACGGTGGCGGGGCAAGGGTTTTCGCTATTGCGCCGACGTTTGGTTAACCAATCTTTGGAGCTTGGACAACTAGAGATCTACCCTGACTTTGCGTGGCCTTGCGAATATCGTTATTACTTAGTGGCACCTGAACGGCATTTTGAGTGGCCAAAATTAAAGGCATTTCGAAATTGGCTAGTGGCTGAATTAAGGACAAGTATTTAACTTATACTTTGGGTAATGCCAGTTTGCTTTGACGGTAGTAAGGCGCAGTAGCGGTGTTATGAATAAGATTTTTTTGTCTTCATACAGGAGACTGAATTAGGTTAATAACGCAAATAGATATGACCAAAGTGGATCTGAGCGAGATAACTCAAAGCGATATGCTCAGATCCAAAGGCTTATTAATTAAAGGTGTTTTTTAAGAAAGTCGAGATAGGCTTGAGAGGCCTCAATACGATTTTCCTTTTTCGAGAATCCGTGTCCTTCATCTTCAAACAAGACGTATTTGACCGGCACATTGTTTGAGCGAACCGCTTCTACTAATTCATCACTTTCTACTTGCAGTACTCGGGGGTCGTTTGCACCTTGTACCACCATCAGTGGTTTAGTGATATTTTTAGCATGGAAAAGTGGTGATATACGATGCAAACGTTCCTTATCGGTAGCTGGATCGCCTAGCTCATCATACAGTGACTTGCGATATGCCTCCCACCAAGCAGGAATAGATTCAAGAGTTCTGACCCAGTTAGTTACACCAAAGATATTGATCCCAATCTTAAACTCTTCCGGCTCGAATGCCAATGCCGCAGCTGTCATATAGCCACCATAGCTTCCACCCATGATGCCGATGCGGTCAGCATCGACCCAGTCCAGTTGTTGTAGGTATTTTTTACTCCAAACGATATCTTGTAAATCATCTTCGCCATGACGCTTGTCATCTAAGTGGAAGAAGGTTTTACCGTAGCCAGAGCTACCTCGGTTGTTTACGGCAAAAATGGCATATCCTTGGTTAACTAAGTGCTGAGTAAGTGCACTATAACCCGTCATGCTCTGGCCTCCAGGACCGCCATGAACGAATACAAGTGCCGGTACCTTATTTGTTGAGCTTGCGAGTTTTGGTTTATAAAGTACTCCAGGGATCTCCAAACCATCAAAACTGTTAAAGCGAGCGATAGTACTTTCGACCAAGTGGTCGGTATTGATTTTTTCACTTAACGTCGAGGTGAGTTGCTTAACTTTGTCACTTCCAACCTGCCATACGTACAAGTTATTTGGCGATGTATCTGAATTTAAATAAAAAGTCATCAGCTTTTCGTCATCAGAGAAGTTAACACTGTTTATGCTACCAGCGGGGAGCTTGGGTAAATTGATATCCCTGCCTGTTTTCAGGTCGGTGATCGTCACTTTAATACTGGAGTCTTCGTTTACACCAACTACGCGGTAACGGTTGGAATCGGAGAAATACAAAAATCGTACGTCCCAATTTTTTACGATGTAGGGTGTGTGTTTACCTGTCGCGATTTCATAACGCCAACTTTGAGAGAACTCACCATGGGCATCAGTGCTGTAGTATAAATACTTGTCGTCCTTAGAAAATGCTGAAGCGAAAAAGTTTGCCTCGTGCTCCACGTTTGAGATCTCAACGAGTGGGGCATCTGGGTTATGTAAATCGAGTAAAAATAGGTCGCTGTCTTTATTACCTTGGGCATTGACAAGTGCAAGGTAACGGTCCGTCTCACTCATTTTTTGGACATTTAAGTTTTTGTCATTTTTATAGATAAGTTCACTTTCGTAAGTGCTGGCATCAAAGCGATATAGATCCATAAAGCGTTCATCGCGCTTATTACTTAACACAAAAAATGCGTTGTTATCCTCAGAGAAGCCGACAAAACCTGCTCTGACCTTTTCTCCCGGTGTGAGGTCTTTAACATTGCCATTTTCGTCACGGACAAAGAGATGAAATCGTTCATTACCGCCGCCGTCTCGGGTGAATAAGATACGGGGATCGTTGGGAAAGTATCCAACTGGATAGGTTGAGTCTGCGGCATCGGTTATTTGTGTTCTTTTGCCTGTTTTAACATCAACTTCATAGAGGTTAAATATGCCTGACTCATCAGAGGCCACCAAGATTTTCTTTGCATCAGGGCGAAACGCGTTACCTTGAATATCTGTGGTGTCAAAAAATGTTTCTGCCGAATACGTTTTAAAGTCAGAGATAGCTTGAGTAGTTTGTGGTGGATTAACTTGTTGACTGGTTTGATTGCATGCTGTGAGTGACGCGAGCAACGCACATGCTAGGAGTGATTTTTTAAACATAATTTCCCTGCTTTCGTTATTGTTATTGATTTCTAGCATATAACGATAGAAATCAATGGCAAGCGTCTCACCGAGGATTTATGTAAACCAATGTAGGGTTGGTATGTGATTGGCTTTCCAGTCAAAGGGCCAATCACATACTAAGTTTAGGGGGAGTAATTATTTAAGGTCAAATCGGTCTGCATTCATCACTTTGGTCCACGCCTCAACAAAGTCACGAACAAACTTCTCTTTACTATCATCTTGTGCGTACACTTCGGCGTAAGCACGCAAGATAGAGTTAGACCCAAAGACGAGATCAACGCGAGTGGCTGTCCATTTTACTGTGCCCGTATCACGTGTTTTGATCTCATAGAGGTTTTCTTCAATAGGCTGCCAGATATATGACATGTCGGTTAAGTTAACAAAAAAGTCATTACTTAAGCTACCAACATTATCGGTGAATACGCCATGGGTTGTTTGCCCATGATTGGTGCCGAGCATACGCATACCACCAATAAGTACGGTCATTTCATTGGCTGTCAGCCCCATTAGCTGGGCTCTATCGAGCAGCATTTCTTCTGGTTTTACGCTGTAATGTTGTTTTTGCCAATTGCGAAAACCATCATGGACAGGCTCTAATACGTCAAATGACTCGATGTCAGTTTGCTCGTCTGTGGCATCGCCTCGCCCCGCAGCAAAGGGTACCTGAATTGATACACCAGCATTTTTCGCGGCTTGCTCAATAGCTGCGCAGCCTCCTAACACAATCAAATCAGCCATGCTTATGGTCGGCGTAAAGTTACTTTGCACGGTTTCTAATGCTGTGAGGACCTTCGCTAGGCGTTCCGGTTCATTGGCGAGCCAACTCTTTTGCGGGGCAAGGCGGATCCTTGCCCCATTTGCACCACCTCTAAAGTCGGAGTGTCTAAATGTTCTGGCGCTATCCCACGCGGTAGCTACCAATTCTGAAATAGTGACATTGGTAGCTAGAATTTGTTGCTTGAGCGTACTAATTTCATTGTCATTTAGGGTATAGTTAACGCTAGGGACTGGGTCTTGCCAAAGTAGTTCTTCGTTAGGGACTTCCGGTCCGAGGTAACGGCTTTTAGGGCCAAGGTCACGGTGAGTAAGTTTGAACCAAGCTCTGGCAAAAACATCGTTAAAATAGTCAGGTTCGGCATAAAACTTTTCAGCAATTTTTCGATAAGCAGGATCCATTTTCAACGCCATATCAGCATCTGTCATCATTGGCATGCAGAGTTTGGATGCGTCTTCAGCGTCAATTGGCTTATCTTCTTCTTTAATGTTGATAGGTTGCCATTGCCACGCGCCCGCTGGACTTTTAGTTTGCTCCCATTCGTAGCTAAATAGCAAGTAAAAGTAGCCATTATCCCATTGTGTTGGGTTGGTTGTCCAAGCACCTTCAATGCCACTGGTGACTGTGTTTGCCCCGATCCCTCTTGATGTATGGTTCATCCAACCGAACCCTTGCTCATGCAGATCTGCTCCTTCTGGAGCTGGGCCTAACTCATCAGCATTGCCATTTCCGTGTGCTTTGCCTACTGTATGACCACCTGCGGTAAGTGCGACCGTTTCTTCATCGTTCATCGCCATTCTAGCAAAGGTGACTCGCATATCTTCAGCAGTTTTAAGTGGGTCTGGGTTACCGTCTACGCCCTCAGGATTAACGTAGATAAGACCCATCATCACAGCGGCAAGCGGATTTTCTAAATCGCGTTCACCGCTATAGCGACTGTTTGAATTATTGGAAGGAGCCAGCCACTCTTTTTCGCTGCCCCAGTAGGTATCCTTTTCTGGGTGCCAGATATCTTCTCGACCACCGGCAAAACCGAAGGTTTTGAAACCCATTGATTCATATGCCACGTTGCCTGCTAATATGATTAAGTCCGCCCATGAAATTTGGTTGCCATATTTCTTTTTAATAGGCCAAAGCAAACGTCGTGCTTTGTCTAGATTGCCGTTATCTGGCCAGCTGTTTAGTGGCGCAAAACGTTGATTACCTGTATTTGCACCTCCTCGGCCATCGGCTACACGGTAGCTTCCAGCGGCATGCCATGCCATTCTTATCATTAACCCACCGTAATGTCCCCAATCAGCGGGCCACCAAGGCTGTGAGTCAGTCATCAAGCTAGTGAGATCTTGCTTTAATGCTTGATAATCCAAACTATTAAATGCGGTCTTGTAGTTAAACCCATCATCCATTGGGTCTGTTTTGGTATCATGTTGATGTAAAATATCTAGATTAAGGCTGTTTGGCCACCACTGGTGTTGGGTTTGTGCAGAGGAAGTGTTTGCGCCATGTGCAAACGGACAAACTGATGGGGTACTTTGTTGCTTACTCATTATAAATCCTTGGTTATCGGTGACGAAGATTAAACACCAATCTTAGCGACAGGGGGTGGGCACTCACTGTTTTAAAATCAAGCAAAACTGTACTAACTGTATGCCCCAAACCTACGGCAAGCGGTATACCAAGTTACTCCTTCCAATTGCGCAAGTATCAAGAGTAATTGGTATTTCTTGGATTGGTATACAGCATAAAGGTAGTTCCGCTTGGAGGCTTTTACCAGTATCTAGAGGGGTTTGGGTATCTCCATGCTTTTGCAATAATTGCAAAAGCATGGGTGAAGGTGTGTTACCAACAGCAAAGGTCAACAGACCCTAGTTTATCACTTGCTGAGAGTGGGTATGAGGTGTCGTTTGTGTGTTTGTAGCTGTGGTATTTATCCGTGAGATTGTTTTCCAACAAATTAAGGTCATTAATGTTAAAAGTGCGATGACTACAGCAAAATCAAAACGTGTTGTGGGGGGAAGCGCATCAAATTGTGTTATCAATGAGACCAGATTGATTATTGCTGTGATGCAAAATGTAATGCAGCTAAGACCGAGCAATACTTTGCTATATGACAGCACCTGCTTAGCGAATTGACTGCTGAGCAATGCAAATATAAATGCTGAAAACATAGAAAACTTCACGGTTTCCAATTTATCAATATGACTTACTGGGAGTGCTGTAGTAAGTGCAAATCCAACGCTTATGGCTAATAACACGCCAATAAAAGCGCCACTGGTTAAGCGCTTAACAAAAAGCAAACTCCTTGGACTTTGCTTGCGCTGTTTGGCTCGTTTGTCTATCCACATCAGATTCCCACTGACGATTAAATAAGCGGTGGCAAGGCCAAGGCATAAGAAAGCTAAACGCATGCCATAGCCTGCAAAATCACCAAAATGTAGACTTGCTATCGTTGATAGCCCAGCACGAACGGCATTGTCGTAATTGTTTTCTGTGAGGTAAATTTGTGATTGGTCAGCAAGTTTATATTGCACTTCGTTGTAGTTAGAGAAGGCGTCATTGCTCTTTGCACTAATACTAACTACCGCATTTTTATCACCAAAATGGGTGATTTCAACGGAGGTGATTGTCACATCTCCAAAGGTGTTGAGTGCTTTTTCACGCAGCGCATCAATGCCTGTCATCGTAGCTGATTGCTCGACGGCCTCGACGGTTGGCTCGTTGAACCCAGCCGCTTGCAGCAGTGCTGTTTGGTTGCCTCCATATAGCAACACCGCATAGGAGATCTGATAGATAATCACTAAATTAAATACCAGACCGGTAAATGCGTACATTATATGAAATGGCAACCCCATGGTGCCAATCAAGTTGTGTGCATCAAGCCACTTGTCTTTCTTGCCTTCAGTTCGATATTGAAAAAAGTTTTTAGCAATTTTACGCCAATGGATAACAAGGCCGCTTAAGATAGCAACAAAGAAGCATAAAGTGATCACGCCAACAAAGTACAGACCTATCCGACCAAGCCCTAAATCATAGTGGAGCTGATATAAAAATGTGGCAAACTCAAATGTATCGGCGTCTGCAAGTACGGCTCCAGAGCTTGGCGAGAGAAGTAGGTGGCGATCTTGGTGGTCTTCACCTGTTACTGGGTGTGGCTCATCCAAATGGGTAGCAAAATAAACTTCAATAAATGGGTTATGTTCACTTGGCTCACGCATGAAAAAGCTATGATGCGTATCGATATTATATTGCTGTTGCAAGCTTGAAATAGCTTTATCATAAGAAATAGACTCTTCTGCGGAGGCTGATTTTACTGCCAGTTGAGCTCGCTCCCACCCGTTTATATTGTCTCTAAAGAGGCTAAGAGAACCGGTAATAAATACGATAAACAGTACTGTTGAAATAATCAGTCCTATCCAAGCGTGCGCCTCAGTCAACGATTTTAGCGTTTGATTTTTCATGTTTTATCTCATTAACAGTAGTGCAGAGTTGAGGAGTATCGAAGGGATCAAAATAGTAAATAAACGCTTACTTGCAGCCCCTGCGGTGGTAAAAGCATAGCTCCATGTCATCACGCCAGCCCAAATAGGAAAAGCAAGAATAAGGCCTAGCATAAGCTTAGCGGCTTCAGAAAACGGCAAAAGTAAATTCAAGTTTAAAACTAAAGAGATAGACAGTAGCAGCCCGAGAAAAAATCCAAGTAAAGTTTTAGGCCACATATGCTATGCCTCCCAATAACAATGAAAAAGCACAAACCATTGTGGCGGTCAGATAAAAGCGTCTTTTTGGATAAGCACTAAGCAGAGTGACCGACACTAACGACGACATCAGCACAACGACGACAGCAAGCATTGCTGAAACGATGGGAAATTGTAGCGTTAAAATATAAAAACCAGAAAAAATCAGTAAGGCTGCGATAGCATAGCTTGGTGAGCGCTTTAGCGAAGTTGCCAAGTAGCGCTGTTTTGGACTCGCGAAGTAGAGTAAGGTTGTTGCAAACCAAATTGGTATAATTGAGAAAAAGCTCATGATGCTGATAATCATTATTGTTTACAATTGATTGTAATGATTATGGGTAGGCACTGCAAGAGGGAGAGTGATAATTGTTATTTGCGAGATGCGAGATTAACTATTCACCCTTTACAAACTCTATAGCTTCATGTTGGTGAGGGGGTAACTCTCATCTACACCATAAGCTCTAGCAGCTTGTTTCAATAGTAGTCAAGAAGGCTTAGTGGTGTATTTGCCGAGTAAAGCCGTGCGGCTAATGACAAGAAAGCACGGCTTTTGATTGTGAATTAGCTTTTAGATAAGTGAGAAGCTACCTTGCATGATGGCAAAGTGGCCAGGGAATGAGCAAAAGAACCGATAGTCTTCACCCTTTTTTAAGCGTTCAGTCGAAAAAGTGACCGTAGTTTGTTCGCCACCACCAATGACTTTACTGACCGCATATACGCGATCATCACCCGGTTTAACATAACTATTGCTTGCACCTGCGGTCATACCGTCTGTGGCGACTGCTTGCACATCTGCTGCCTTACTCAACACCCAATTATGCCCCATGGTTGTTGCTGGTAACTTTCCGGTGTGTTTTAAAGTGAGAGACACTTCTTTACAGCTGCTTGGAGCGCTAAGCGCCTTTGCTGAAAATTGCATCATGTCATTTGCTTCAATAGTCAGTGCGCATTCATTGGCTGAGGCCGCTTTTGATAATGTTCCCGCCGCAAGAGAAATCAAAAGTACAGAAAAAAGGTGTTTCATAATTTAACTCCTAAATAAAAATCATTTTTATTATCAAATGTACGTTATTGTTTGTAAATGGATCAAGATCAAAAAAACTGTTCTATGCTTGAGGCTAATACGGAACTTAGCAATGGAATCGATCATGAATAAATATTGGCTTGTACCACTTTTAGTCAGTCCACTACTTGCAAATGCTGATACCTCTTCAACCATTACATTGGCTTCTGATTACTTGTTCAATGGGGTAAGTCAAAGTAAAGAAGACGAAGTAATACAGGTCAGTTTAGATTGGCTTGGCGATACTGGGTGGTACGCAGGGGGCTGGGTTTCAAAGGTCGATTTTGGTGATGGCACTGACTTTGAAGGAGATATTTATGGAGGATATAAATTTACACTAGTTAACGACGTAACATTAGATATTGGTGTTTCTCAATATACCTACCATGGCGATGACGTGAGTTCAGAATACAATTATGCTGAAGCTTACGCCAAGCTTGGTTATGGCCATACCAGCTTGGATTTTTGGTATGCGTGGGATTACTTTGGTACCGGTGCAGGGCACGGTATTGTAATGTTAACTCACACTCTAGTACTTGACGATAACTGGTCTATCACACTAGGAGTTGACCATTCTATGAGCTTTGACAGTGATAAGTTTGAATGGGAATCTGAGGATGATGACTACACACATTGGCATTTAACTGGAACATACGCGATACACAGCTGGAGCATGTCATTAGGATACGAAAGTAATGATATTGACAGCTACGCCGACTCTACATTTTTACTATCAATTTCAACAGTGACTGATTGGTAATTTAACTTTTAATTTAAATTCTATTAACTTTTGTATTGATTTTAGCTGCAAATTGTACTTTTATATAATAGTGCAATTAACGTCACTAGGGGGCTTTTTTATGGTGCCTGACAAGTGACGCGTATAAGAACAACATATACGCTGTGGAGCTGAAATATGAAGGATTCGATAAAATTAACAGCACTGTCTCTTGCGATTTTCTCCCGTTTTAGTTTTTCTAGCCCTCTAGAATTTGCGGGGGGAGCAGACATGTCAAAATTGATAGATGTACAGCATATCTTACCCAATTTGAATGAGTATTGTAGTGATGTCATTACGCTCAAAGGTGTCGTGACCAGTGTGTGCAAAAAGTTAGGTTGCTGGATGACGTTACAAGTTGCCGACGGCCTTGATGTGAATATTCAGGTGGAACAAGGTGATATGGTTTTCCCTACCGCTGCAATTGGGCGTGAAGCCCATGTTACTGGGCGCTTTACCCGCGTTGAGCAAGCCGCGCAGCCGCAACTAGAGCTACGTGCTGAGCAGAGCGTATTAATGCAGCTGGGATTTGAGCCCACCGCAGTGACTATTTCTTAGCACACCATTGGCTAAACATCGGACGGGTGTTAATACAGTAGATAGAAGAGTACAAGGCTACCAAGCGTGGTGATATATAAGTTTTTAAACCGATATGCGAGTATCACAGCAAAGGTTGCAGCGATTAGGTAAGGATTATGTACGCTCAGTGCGAGTTGTTCATCTTGAATAAACACAATGGGTACCCAAATTGCGGTGAGTACACACGGAGCGCTAAAGCTTAAAAATCGCTGCAATTTAGGTCCGATAGTAAAGGGCAGTTGCTTTGCGAGAAATAAATATCGTGTCGCGAATGTGACGCAGGCCATTGCTAAAATCGTTGTTATCATGTGCGCTCCTTGTAACTTTGTAGCAAATATCCAACGGTCATGCCAAGTAACGCTGATGCGATTAACCCAAACTCAAAGTGGACTAGCTTAAATATCAGAATACTGATGGCAGAGCAGATACAGGCGCATAAAATAGGCACTGTGGTAATGCTTGGTATAACCAGCGCGATGAATATTGCTGCAATAGCAAAATCTAACCCCAAATTGGTCAAATCTGGTAAGAACTGACCTGCAATAATGCCAATGAGTGTCCAAAGGTTCCAAGCGACATAAAAGCTTCCGCCAGCAACCAGAGCATAAAGCAGCCTGAGTTTCCCCTGATATGCGCGATGGTGGTGAGAAAATGCAAACAGTTCATCGGTTAGAAAAAATGCTATAGAACTTCGCCATTTGAGTGGCTTATCTACCATCTTATTGCGAATAGCAAGACCATACAGCAAGTGTCGAGCGCTAATGATAAATGTGGTGATGAGCAAGGTGATCAAAGCGGTATCTTTTGCAATAAGCTCTATTGCCACCAACTGCGCAGAGCCGGCAAAAACGAGTAAAGACATAAGCTGCGCTTCTAATGGCGTAAAACCATTTTGTACGGCCAAAGAGCCACATAATATTCCCCATGGGAGCACTGCTAGGTTGAGCGGTAGCATATCCCAAAAGCCCTTGTATACAGCAACTTTCATGGTTAACAGGCCTTACTGTATTGACTGGGCGTGATCCCCATATTTTTTTTAAAATGACGATTAAAGTGGCTTTGATCGTAAAATCCTACAGTCAAAGCTGCATGTGCAACACTTTTACCACAGCGCATAAGTGCCTTTGCGTGATTGAGGCGATGCTGAATTTGAAATGCGTGTGGAGTGAGGCCTGTTTGTGACTTAAATACTCGAATAAAGTAAAAAGGACTCATATCAACAAGGCTGGCAAGTTTATCGAGTGAAACCTCTTCAAACAGATTGTCCAATAAAAACTGCTGGGCGGTGCGGATGCGCGCTTTTACTGACTTTTGTTTCCCTTCAAGCCTCACATTACCTTGCTTTTGGCTCAGATAAGACAGTAAGGCTACCAGCTGAGATTGTTTTGCTAATAAGCCACTTTCAGACTCTAATACATTGAATGTAGTATTCATTAGTTGTGCAAGCGTTGGATCATGTACTACGGCATCTTGAAAAAACGGTGCCATGGCGCTGCCACTTCCCAAAAGTTGATTAAAAAGCTCCGGCGTTGGGTACAAAGAGCGATATGAAGAAGGGCCTGCGGAAGCTTTTCGGCAGTCATGTACTTGCTCTGCGTTTATCAAAATAATGCTATGTTGCTGAGCAACGTGCTCTCCACCAGAGCGATAAAATTTCTGCGCCCCACTCTCAACAAAGGCTAGGGTGTAGCCACTGTGACTATGTCTGCCAAAGTCCTCTTTTTTATCAATGTTATGAAGTACTTCTAAGCCACCGAGATCACGATGAAAACTAAACTTTGCATGTTGCATATTTCTCTCCCCATTGATAAGAAGGGTATCCGCCTTAACGCGATATGTCTTGTACAAAATTGCACAATTGGCTCACCAGACTTGTTTTTTTATTATATTGACCTGGCGGCTTTTTATCAGACACCGACTATTTTGCACTATTAATGTATCTTCATAAGTACCGTTGAAGATAGTGGTTGGTGCATGTGGCTGTCCTATTGCCTGTTGATGGAGCACAAAGTAACTGTTTGCCTCATACAGATTAGATTTTATATGTTTAATATTGGCACTAGTCATCATGTGCATACTTTTTGTCTTGCTTATGGCTTGCTGTTGCCGCAGTACGATGTCATCTGCACCTGTTAGACTAATCTTGAGTGCGGGTATGGTAAATGTAGCGTTATCAGTGAAAACACTGCGGTAATCAGCCGCTGATTGAGCATCTCGATACGTTATGTATTCTTGTAGTGTCTTTTCACAGTTTTTAAGATAGGTATTTTTAGGTGGTGTAGAGGTACATCCAGTCGTAAGTAAAAGTGTGACAAAAAGCGCAGCGAATACTTTCATATTTATTATCCATGTTGAATGATGATTGTTAATTTCAGGTAATGCTAGTTTCTTGTCAAGCAACACCATTCTTGCCGTTTATTTCAAAAAGCGCTTACGCTTGTATGTTTTTCATGTGCCGACGATATTTGAGCAAAGCAGTATAGTTACTCATAGCGCCTTGAGCAGTTGGCGGATCACAGTGGTAGTGCCGCAGATCTGAAAGTCGGGTAAATAAACTTCAATGTAATTATTTTGTAAATAGATTTTAACGTTAGCCTCCTATTATCTTTTTTGGACTAGTCCAGACAATCTTAGTAAAGGAAAGATAATGAAATTACCCGTGCTTCGCAGTGCATTACTTGCACTTTCATTCACCGCCTGTGCAGATGCACTTGAAAATAAAGTATTGCTGATTGGGATCGATGGATTGCAATACGAAAAAATTGGCAGCAATCATACCCCAAATTTTGACCGCTTATTTCTAAGTAAAGCGTATACAGGCGGGCTCTCAAAAACTCAAACACAGCAAAAAACCAAAAGTGGCCCAGGCTGGGCAACGATTTTAACGGGAGTTTGGGTGAACAAACATCAAGTCCCAAGTAATGACTCTGGCTTGGCGAATAACGCCTATCGTAGCCTTTATCGTTATATTGCAGAGCATGACGCCAGCGCTCATATTGCGAGCTTTAGCACTTGGGGGCCTATCCATAGCCAATTCTTTCGACGCGATCTCACTTTAATGAAGCAAAGGTCAGAAGGCGGCAGTGATGATGATAATTTGAACAAAGCGTTGGCGACATTAAATAATGACTCTACAGACTTCGTTTTTCTACATTTAGATGAGCCAGATGCCGTAGGGCATGCCTTATGTTTCGGCTCTGCGTACAATAAAGCGGTCGAAGATGCAGATAAAAGATTAGGCAAGCTTCTTGATGCCGTTGAAGCCAAAGAGCGAAAAGGTGAAAACTGGTTAGTGATGGTCACGACAGATCACGGTCGCACGCCGATTGTTGGTTGTCACCATGGTGAGCAAACAGAACCAGAAAAAACTATTTTCATAGCTTCTAACAAGAGACTGAATAAGGAATTTAGTTCGAAGGCTGTTAACCCTGCTAATACGGACTTTTCTGGTTTGTATGGTTACCCGGCACAAACTGCGATTGTACCGACTATCTTATCCTTTATGGGAATAGAGACGGGTGTCCAAGCGGGGTTTGAGAGTACATCACTGTATGGTGATGTAGGGATCCGTAAGCTAAATTACGCCAATAAACTTTTTACCTGGCTTGATGATGCACATGCGCCTACTCGGGTTTATCGTAATAATCAATTGCTTGAGACATTACCCGCGGGTGTGTCGCAGTGGCAAGACTCAGCCCCAACTTCTGGTATCAATGACTATAGCTTTGAGCAGCAGGGCGTCTATGTTGGCTATCGTGTGACTGAGCTTAATTTGACCGCAGCACATCAATGGCACAACACTAAAAGCTATTTTTTTTCTGAAGATGCACGCTATTGGCGTTACGACACCTTGTTAGATAAAACTGATGATGGTTATCCTGTGGCGGTGACGGACGGCAATTGGCCGGGGCTTGCAAAATATGCAGAGCAAATTCAGGCAAGTTTCTACAAAGACCGTAATACGGTCTATTACTTTTTATCTACGGGGCAGTACCTAAGTTATGACGTACAAAATGATAGGGTACGAACGGGTTATCCTAAAGCCATAGATAACAGCTCGTGGCCGGGGCTTGCTGAATATGCGAACAAAATAACGGCGACACTACGCTGGACGTCTGACAAAGTATATTTTTTCCTAAATGATGGTCGATACTTACGCTATGATTTAGGAGATGACAGTGTTGATAGTGGCTACCCTAAGGCCATTAATGATAGCACTTGGCCGGGGATGGGCGACTATGCGAGCAAGATAAGCGCTGCTTTAAAGTGGAACAGTACACGTGCTTACTTCTTTTTAGATGACGGTCGTTACCTGAGATACAGCATTACATTAGATAAAGTAGACCCAGGTTATCCTAAAGTAATTGACAACGGCACTTGGCCTGGGCTGCAATAGTAGTAACAAAAATAATAGACTTTTCAAGGAGTGAGCAGCTGAAAACCGACACTCCTTTTTTTCGTCCAGCTTTTCTGTTGTGGACAATTTTCGGTTATGCTGAGTACATCTCGTTTTATTTGGATATGATTGATGGACTTTAGATCTGACACAGTTACGCTACCGACGCATGAGATGAAGCAAAGTATGTTTGATGCAGCACTTGGTGACGATGTTTATGGCGACGATCCGACGGTAAATACCCTAGAGCAATTTGCGGCTGAGCGTCATGGGTTTGAAGCTGCGCTATTTACCTCATCTGGCACGCAAGCAAACCTTCTGGCGTTAATGAGTCATTGTGAAAGAGGTGACGAATATTTATGTGGCCAACAGGCGCATAATTATAGGTTTGAAGCGGGTGGTGCGGCAGTGCTTGGCTCAATCCAACCACAACCTCTAGAAAATGAGGCTGATGGTAGTATTTGTCTAGAACGGATCAAGCAAGCTATCAAGCCCGATGATTTTCATTTCGCTAATACAAAGCTACTCAGTTTAGAAAATACCATTGGTGGTAAAGTACTTAGCCTTGAGTACCTAGAAAAGGTGCAGGTGCTGTGTGATGAACACGGATTAATGCTGCATTTAGATGGTGCTCGCGTGTATAACGCGGCTGTGGCACAAAATGTGGATATTAGAGAAATTGTTAAGCATTTTGATTCTTTTACGATTTGTCTCTCCAAAGGACTTGGTGCGCCAATTGGCTCTTTATTATTGGGTAATAAAGCATTTATCGAAAAAGCACGTCGACTGAGAAAAATGCTGGGCGGTGGAATGCGTCAAGCGGGCATGCTTGCAGCGGCTGGCCTTTACGCCTTACAGCATCATGTAGAACGCCTCGATGAAGATCATCAAAATGCACAGTATTTAGCTGCAAAACTTGAACGAGTCCCGGGGTTTAAGCCATGTAAGCATACAGTACAGACAAACATTGTGTTTGTTGAAGTTGAGCCTCACATAGATTTATTCACTATCGCTGAGCAGTTAAAGAGAAAAGGGATAAACATCACTCCAGGCTACCAGGGGTGTAGATTGGTTACCCACTTGGGGATTGAGCAGGCGGATATCGATACATTTATTACTGAACTTTCACGCATTACTCAGGTTTAGTTTGAACAAATTTTCACAAATATCGTGTTGACTTTAGGAACGTGACTCACTATTTTCTGCTTTTTCACAGAGGGAATAAGTCAATGTCATCATTTTTAGTCAACACAACCGTTGGGGTTGCTGCACTTTTTTGTAGTTTAAGTAGCTTAGCGAACCCTGTGGAGTTTTCAGTTGGAACAGGATATCCGTTTTTTGGTCAACTTGAGGTGTCGGTTCCTCAAGCGCAAAATCAGAGTAAATGGTATGGTAGTTATCGCATTGGACTTGATGATGGCTTATTACTTGGTTATGAGCGTGCGGTATCAGCGAATAATAAACATGCTGTAGGTGTTGTTGCGGGCGCGCTTGGGGCGAGAGATGTCGGTCCGGCTTGTGAAGAAGATGATGATATTGTATGTGGTATTTTTGAGCCAATTATTAACTTGTTTGATGATGAAACCACCAACGGTGTCGGCTTAAGTTACAGTTATTACTTTTCAAGCATTAACCAAAGGGGCTGGCATGTGAAGTTCATAGCAGGCTACGGCGAAAGTAGTGAGTCGAATAAAAAGCGTGCGGATGGCAGTGTGGCGATAAGTTACCAATTCTAATGTAATGGCTCTAATTCAATATAAGCTCAGTTGTGGATAATTCCTGCTCTAGATATTTTTATGGCCTTTTAATGTAATTCACTTCCTATATTTGGCTATTGGAAGTGAATTACACGCTGTTATCGATAAGTTTGGCAGCAAGGAAGATATTATTTATTCAACACTAAGACTATTTAGCTTCACCTGTGAAGTGATTGGCATCACAGCTGGAAATGTATTTACTTGGGCGAAGCTATAAGGATAATAAAGGTTTAAGTTGTTGCTTAGCTTTAAGTCAATGTGCTCTATAGAGCCACGCTCATGACATGTGATTGCTGCCTCAAGTCTGAAAATGGTTTTATTCATTTTTAACTTTTTTTCTTTATTTCCTTGATTATTAATTAATTCATCTATTAAAAGTATATATTTAATAGGGTAGTAGTTATATAGAGAGTAACTTACGGGGTTATACCTCGTTAGTTCTAATGGTTGGTCGCCATTATTATCAAACTGAACGTCAAATCTATTTTTTAAAGTATGATTGCAAATAAGTGCGACACACCTTTCCTCATTCAAAAATAATAAAATATAAGATAATAGGACATCAACCCAACTTCCGCGGTTATTCTTTCTTGCAACTTCAGTAAGACCACTCTTGGAATTTAGGATCCACGCTGCGAATGCTTTTAGCCATAATTTGAAGCCGCGCAGGGTATCGGTGTCCAACTTATCGTTAAGTAGTGCACAAGCCTCAATCGCAAGTAACAGCCAGCGAGAGTCAATGATCCCCAGCCCATACTGATTACCAGTCCATGGCATAATTTGTGCGAACTCCATGTGAGGGTTCATGGCTGTTTCACCATCAATAAACCAAGTGTTTATTTGCGCCTGGATATATTCAATTTTTTGTTGCTCTGGAGCATCACAATAAGACAAAGCAACGAGATGTAGTCTTGCACATACCTGCGCCAATTTAGGCTTATCAGATATACTCGCCAAAAATGGGTTTGATCTACTATCTCTATGCTGTACGTTTTCTTTACTTTTTATTAAAGGGTTTGTATTTTCATTAACGTAGTAATAAGGGGCGAAGGATAAATAATCTTTTGTACATCCACTAGGAGGATCGACATCTTTTTTTGTGATAGAGATTATACCAAGGTTAACCGCTTGGTTAGCAAGCTGGTGAAGCTCAGTGTTATCCGCGTTACTGAGTGTCGTTTTATATTTTGATGTAAGGTGAGAAAAATACCTATGGAGGTTAGTTGTGTCTTCGACTTCAATTTTTTTTACGACATCTCTTACAGTTTTCCGGTAATTAAAAATAAGTTTAGATATTGATAGGTTAGTTATTATCTTTATGTTTTCTTTCACGATATTTTCTCATAAATCTTATTTTTGTGCATGATAACTCATAAAACCCTTTTGCAGGTACATTTTCTAGCTAAACTTTAAAAGTCAACAGGCGAACCCACTGTCTTTAAGGAGAAAATGAGTAGGCGTCATCGCAGAGGCACATGAAACCAGTGACTAAAGATGAAGGTTAGGTGTATGTGGTGGGGTTACATAATTGTGGATTTACACATAACGATGGGTCTCGTTGCAGGTAAAAACACTGAGCTATGTTGTTACACCAACTGACCGAGTCAATTGGTGTAACCCTTATCCTGATACTTGGTTTATCAGAACTTGTATTTTACGTTGGCGCTAACGGTACGACGTTGCCCATAGAAACAGTCGCCTCGATACAAACAACTGGTGATGACCGTTTTGTCACTCACATTATCGATTTGTAGACTGAACTGATACTGGTCAATATCATAGCCAATCATCATGTCAATGAGGTTGAAATTATCAGTGACTAATTGCTCATGTAGTGTTTGGCCGTTAAGGACGATTGTACGACTACCATCATATGTTTCACCTACATGTCGAACACCTGCACCAAACTTAAGCCCTGGAAGCAGGTTATCCGCTCTATACGTTGCCCAAATAGATGCAAGGTGTTTAGGAGTTGCTGAAAGCGGAGCATCATCAGTGATAAGTGTTCTTAAGTCTTGTGCTGCAAATAGCTCCATGCTGGTAAGTGGAGTGATGTCTTGCTCGGTATCAGAATAAGAGTATGCAGCATAGACATCGAGGTATTGCCACTCAAGTTGTGCTTCCAATTCAAACCCTTTCACTTCAATCTCACCGTCTTGCACTTCAAATTCAGGAGATACTTTGCGAACTTGGTTTTTATCTTTTATTTCAAATATTGATGCTGTAATTAAGTGCTCAGTGCCTGCTGGTTGATATTTCAAGCCAAGTTCAACTTGCTCACCTTCTAGTGGCTTGTAGGCACCACCTTGCGCTTTTTGACCAAATACTGCTTTGAATGACTCTGAGTAACTTGCGTATGGAGCTAAGCCATTCTCGAACTGGTATAACACACCAACTCGCCCTGTAGTCGCAGTTTGGCTATTTTTATTTGCGCCTTCAGTTTGCAGCTGATTTGACACATCATCATAGCGAAGTGCTGCATTGAGTACCCAATTGTTTACTTCAGCCGTGACTTGAGCGTAAGCGCCCAGCTGTTTATTATTTAGAGTGTTTTCAGGGTTATCTACTACCGCCGTTGGTAACTCTGTACTTAAGCCATAAACAGGGTTATACAAGTCTAACGGTGCTGCAACTCCACGGCCACGATCTGAGTCGGTATCAGCATTTTGATAATCTACACCTGATACCATAGTGAGTTTTAACGCATCTAGCTCTAAGTATTTATGGAACTGCAGATCCATGGTTAAGCTACGCGCGCTTGAATCTGTGAGGCTAGCAATACGATTTACAGTACGTTTATCCGCTTCAAATTTAGGTGGCCAAGAGTAAATGGTGCGATATTCAGCGGTACTGTCGCTATATCGGCCAGAAAATTTAATGTGGGTGTCTAAATCAAAACTGTGTTCGATAATCGCCGTGATGGCTTGTTGCTCAGTATCATATTTATCCCAGCCTGGTTCGCTGACAAAGCGCTCACTTGGAATTTGACCATATTTTGCAGGTAATATAGTGCCTTCGTGTGGAAAGAATTGGGTAGACGAACCTGACTCATTACGCTGTAAGTTGGCCAGCACGGTGACTTTAGTTTCATCTGACGCAAGCCAGGTAAAACTTGGAGCCAGCATAAGTGTGTTGTCGTCAACGTAATCCGTCTGTGTGCCACTGTCACGATACATAGCTACGGCGCGAGCTTGATATTCCTGTTGTTCACCAAATGTAGTGTTATAGTCAATGGCTAGTTGCTTGCGCTCATAGTTACCAACTTGTGCCCAAATTTCACCGCCGGTATCTGCATTTGGCAGCTTAGATACTGCGTTTACAATTCCGCCGGTAGAGCCCTGACCATATAGAACAGAAGAGGGGCCTTTTAGGATCTCGACACTTTCAAGTGCGTATGGGTTTGTTCGAGTATTGTTGTAGTTGCCGAACAGTTTTTGTAACCCATCTACATACAGTAGGGGATCAACGCCACGAATTTTTGACCAGTCACCACGTGTGTCAACACCATAAGGACCGTTATAAACACCAGCAACATACCCAATTGCGTCCTGTAACGTTTCAGCACCTAAGTCTGAGATACGTTGTGCGGTCAAAACAGAGACAGAAACAGGTGTTTTGATAATTGGAACCGCTGTTTTTGAAGCCGTAGCACTAACGTACGAAATCAGTCCTCTTGGACTAACTTCAATGATTTCAATGTCCTCTTGGGTTGTTTTACTCTGCTCTTGAGCGGTTACTGAGCATGATAAGGCAAGAGCAACGCTGGCGAAAAGCGTCGGGTATTTATGTTTGAATGAGCGCATGATTAATCCCTATAAACTTAATTTTTGCAAATGATATTGTAGATGATAGTGATTATCAATAGTGTTGTTCCATATTTTGCAAATGTTACAATAAATTATTTTTCTATTAACATCATGCGCTTAGACATTTCTATTGTGACTTAGAAGTGCTTGTACGCTTGCTTGCGCAGCGTTTAGAGCAATACTTCACTTCTTCCCAGTTTTGTCTCCACTTCTTTCGCCATAAGAAAGGACGGCTGCAAACTGGGCATATCTTCTGAGGTAAATGTGGTTTTTTATGTGCCATCTAGCGTTTTCGATATTCATTTGAGGTTTGGATAAGGCATTAATTATCCGAATTCCAGGTTTATACCAATTATCTTTATTAAGTGGTCTATTTTGAAGCGAGAAAATCTTATCGATAACTCCGCTACCAACAAGGTATCAATATCCCTATAGGCAAGGCAAACAAACTTGCTATTTAGTTGTTCTAAATAAGAAATTTTCAACGTAGTTAGCGTCAGAGTTACTCCTTCAAATTGAGTAAGTATCAAGGCTAATTGGTATTATTACGTAGACTAACACAGGCCCGATCGAAAAAAGCCCCTTTGCTTGTGCAAAAAGGGGCTTCAGAAAGGAAACTACTACAACCTACATGGTTTAGATGAGCGCATAACCCCCTTTGAGGTGCCCGATATTATTAAAGCCTAAGCGGGCTAGGGCTTGTGCAGCGGCTTGGGAGCGACTACCACTACGACACACTAAAACCAGCGGCTGTGCTTTGTTATGGCTATGCTTACCAACAAAATCGGTTAAACGTGTAAGCGGAACATTTTGATCAAACGCACGGTTGTGGTTAAGTGCATACTCATGTGGTTCACGAATGTCTATCAGTAATAGGTTTTGGTTATTCGCTATCTGTGTTTCTAACTCCGTAGCCGTATATTCTTGCAGGGTAAATGTGTCTTTACCGCAAACTGCTGCACCACACATGATTTCAGTACCCGTCTCATCATTGATGTCAGCATCAATAAGTCTCTTTGCTTTGGCAAACTCTGTTGCTGAAAGTTCACCTTGTATGACTTGATTTAGTATTGAATTTCTAGACATTTCAGCGCTGAGTGTCGTTGTAAATTCATTATTATAATCATGGCTTGGGCATAACAAGGTCTCTTCAGTGATTACTTCGGCGAGCGCTTGGATACTGTTGTACATTGCGTCATTGGAGCTGGTGGTAAAATTCGTTCTACCCAATGCTCCCATCAAAATTAAGTCTCCGCAAAATACATACTTTATCACCAGTTTTGCTGGCAGTTGTTCCAATAGAATGTAAGAAACACTGTCGGCGGTGTGTCCTGGGGTGGGCAATAAAGCAAGCTGATAACGTCCAAAAGATAGACTCGCGAGTTGTTGGCCATTATATTCAATTGTCTCTGTTTGAGGTGGCCATCCAAGGTGGTCGCTCGCAGTTGCTGCTAGCGAAAAAGCGACTCTGCTTGATTCGTGATCTGCATGGCCATGAGTATCTAAAACTGCAAGCAGGGTAAGCTGTTGGCATTCTAAAATGGTTTTTAGGCGCTCAACCAGCTCTGGTAACGGGTCTATAATGATTGCGACTTTTGACTGTTTATCGGCAAACAACCAACAACAAGCGCCACCGATTTTAAATTGTACCAGACCATCAAGTGATTCTTTGTTACTTATCTCATTGCTGGCTTGCATTAAACAACTGTGACCCAAAGCTTGAGCACAGTGACCAATACGTTCACATGCAGCATCGATTTCTGCTTGAGTGGTAGCAGGACCAAAAGACATGCGAATAGCAGATTCACTTTGCCATGCCGGCAGTCCCATCGCATCGAGAACAAAACTTCGCGTTACCTTTGAGCTACAGGCTGAGCCTGAGCTAACTCGGATATTTGCGGCATCAAATAAGTCCATAATTTCTTTTGAACTAAAGCCTGGTATCGCAAAGTTTAATGTGGTCGGTACACTATTTGTGAATTGGTTATTAAACACGATAGTAGGAAATGCTTGTTTTAGTGTTTTTGCCAATTGGTTGCGATATTGGCGGAGTGTTTCTACGTCAACAAACTCGCTGTTACCCTCTTTTAATAGCTCATCAAAAATAACGTTAAGTGCAGCTAAACCAGGCAGATTTTCCGTGCCAGACCTAAGTCCACTTTCTTGACCGCCACCAGCAATAAAGGGGGTAAGTGGTGCATTGTCTCGTATATAGACAAAGCCAATACCTTTAGGAGCGTAAAGTTTATGGCCACTAAAAGGTGCGTAATCAATAGTTGTTTGGGCAAGATTTAACTTACGTTTACCTAATGCTTGAACACAGTCAACCATCCAAAAAACAGTAGCATGGTTTGTTCTTATCACCGTCTCTAACTCAGCGAGATCTTGATATACACCTGTTTCGTTATTGACTGCCATGGTACAAATCATCAAAGCGTTAGGCACTTCTTTGGCAATGAAATCTTGGTCTAGGCGACCATGACCATCGACGGGAATGGCTTTAACCTCTGCATTGATTTCAAGTATTTTATTCCAATGTTTTAATGACTCTGGAACCGCTTTATGTTCCGTTGCACCATACAGTAAGGTGTATTGCTGCTTTGGCTTCATTTGCTTCTTTGCTGCGCAAAGAGCCGACAAGATACCTGTTTGGATCCCTTCTGTCGCGCCACTGGTAAAAATAACGCGGCCGTTACCTGAACCCAGCACTGTGCGTGATTTTTGGCGAGTCTGCTCCATCAATTGCTTTGCTTGTAATCCCGTGATATGACTACTACTTGGATTTCCAAACATGGTCTTCATGGTCATCAATGCGGCATCTGCCGCTCGTTCTAACACTGGTGTTGTCGCATTAGCATCTAGGTAGATTTGAGATAACTGAGTTTCTTGTGTCATGACTGTGCCTTAAGGTATAAGCAAATTACCCATATAACAAAAAGTAATAAGTAATTATTTATAGTTATAGTAAGGCAGATACGCGCGGGATTCAACTATTGTTGGTGGGTTTCTTCATTTCAAAATATAGTACGGTTAATGTAAAATTAATTTGAAAAATATGTTTTCATCGTGTTTAATTGCGTTCACTTAATAGGTATTTTTTAAAATCACCTTTTGGTAAGGAATTAACCTCTTATTTATAGACGGAAATATCATGCTTCAACGAATAGCAAGACCAACAATGTGGCCGCTGTTTTTTACCTTGGGAGTATATGCCACGCTCATTTGGATCCAGGGCTTTTATCAAGCCTTGGGGCAAATCGTTAGCGAATCGAGCATCGCGTTAACCATGGCATTAGGTTCTTTTGTTGCGGGTGGCACAGCACTGGGTGGTGGAGCTGTGGCATTTCCTGTGATGACAAAACTATTAAATATCGACCCTGCAACTGCCAAAGTATTTTCTCTCGCTATCCAAAGCTTCGGTATGACCGCTGCGACAATCACTATTTTTTGCCGTCGCATCCCAGTCTATAAGAACGTGATCATCATGGCCTTACCTATGGCAGGCATAGGTGTAACGCTAAGTTTGTTTTTTATTGCGCCGTTTGCGCCACGGCTCCTTGTGAAATCTATTTTTAGCTTTTTATTACTCTGCTTTGCGTTGACTCTGGTGCTTAGGTGGTGGCGTAAAGCCCACCATCAACCAAGCAGTGAATTTATTCAGCCAAAGATGGTAAGGTTTATGATAGTGGCCTTCATCGGTGGAGTTGCCAGTGGCCTTGTTGGCTCAGGTGCAGATATCGCTCTTTTTGCATTGTTAGTAATTGCTTACAACGCCGACGTTAAAAAAGCGACGGCAACATCTGTCGTTGTCATGACTTTTACCTCCCTTGTAGGAAGCAGTATCAATGCCTGGCATCTCAATACTATTACCGCAGAGATAAACAGCTATTTGCTTGCAGCTATCCCGATTGTCGTAGTCGGGGCGCCGTTAGGTGCTTATGTATGTTCTAAAGTTAAGGTTGGGCATTTGGTCAGCTTTTTGCTTATCTTAATTGCTTTGGAAGTGAGCTTTACCTGCTATGAGTTATATCCAACGTTACGTAATTGGTATTAAATAACTTTTTCTCAGAATACTAGTAAGCAAGCTAAGTGCAGCAACCAAAAACCTCTCTGGAGCGCAAAATACAGATGGCTTATACCAATTTGCTTAATTAAGTGGTCTATTTTGAGGCGAGAAAATCTTGTCGATAACTAGGCAAAAGTTTTGCTATTTAGTTGTTCT
>NZ_RCSQ01000022.1:0-28974 GCF_004103255.1 Pseudoalteromonas sp. PS5 | reverse complement strand
TTAAGCAAATTGGTATAACCAAGCACACCTTAAGGTTTTAACAACATTTAATAGGTGTGCTGATACCTAGACGACTAACTTTTATCTGCTTTTCTAAAACTTCCTTGGTAATCAAATAACTTTTCGGAAACCTGCCAACCAAACTTTTTATGTAATTTGGCGATAACAAAATCTGGCGCGATGAGATCTGTCGTCGTTACCTGTGCAGCAGATAGCCACTTTGCAGGCACAGGTGTTGACTTTCTTCGTTTTGCAAAAAGCTGGTGGAACACAAATACACTTTTTTGATTAGAAAAATCATACACCTCACTACAGCTGGCACCATCTTCATCAAAGTAAGTAACTTTTAACTTATTTTCGCTAAACACTTCCCCACTTAAGCCGCTACACCTTAACACCATCGCATGTTTTAAATTAAGGGCAGCACGGAGCTTATCATCTGGGTCAGCCATTACCCCGCCACACTGATGACATTGCCTTGCCGCAATATCGTTTTCAGCACCACATGCGTCACATTCTTTGAATTTGAAGCGAAAGTCACATTGTTGTGAATCCCCATCAATATCCTCCAACAGCCCCTGGCAGCGTCGCCCAAAATGCTCTATCACTTTGCCCTGCTCATCCACTTTCCCCCAAAATATGTTTGCAAAGCCACAGCCTGGGCAAAGTACCTGTACCGGTTCATTGTCATTACTCGGCTTTTTGCTGCCAACCTCTGGCGAAAATAAGTCGAAATCATTTCCCGCATAATCTAAAACCAGACAATCTACTTTATTGTCATCCAGCCTAAGTCCTCTGCCTACAATTTGCTGATACAGGCTTACTGATTCTGTTGGGCGTAAAATTGCGATAACGTCTACGTGGGGAGCATCAAATCCAGTAGTCAATACCGACACATTAACTAGGTATTTAATTTCTTTATTTTTAAATTTCTTGATTAACAGATCACGCTCTGTAGATTTGGTTTCACCGGTAATTAGCGCACTACACTGCTCCGGTAAGTAACCTAACACTTCCTTTGCGTGCATGACGGTGGCTGCGAAAATCATCACCCCTTGTCGCTGTGTACTCAAACCTATCAAGTGCTCAATAATACTTTTTGTCGCACGAGTCTGAGCATTTAATAATGTATTCATGTCTGATGCTGAATAGCGCCCAAATGAATCTGTATTTAAACTGGAAAAGTCATAGTTTTCTACCGCAGGATCTATTTGATTTGGTGGGGTTAGGTAGTTGTTTTTGATCATATACCTAAGCGGCAACTCATAAATACAATGCTTAAATGGTGAATCAGCTCCACCTCTCACGAAACCATGATAATGTTTTTGGTATATCCACCCCATACCCAACCGATAAGGTGTTGCAGTGAGGCCTAGTATTTTTAAGTTTGGATTTAGTGTCCGTACTTGCTGCAGGATTTGCTGATACTGGCTGTTATCCTCGCCGCTTACTCGATGACATTCATCAATAATAACGAGGGAATAGAATTGATCGAGCTGAGAGACATTTCTCGATAAAGATTGCACACTGGCAAACGTGACTTGATGCTGTAACGACTTTTCTTTTAAGCCAGCGGAAAAAATACTCGCCTGTAAACCATAACTTTTATATTTTTGTGCATTTTGTTCAACTAACTCTTTAACATGAGTTAATACCAGTATTTTATGTTTAGCAAGCTTTGCTAATTCTGCAATAACTAAACTTTTTCCAGCTCCTGTCGGTAATACTATGACAGCAGAATCATTACTTTTACGAAAGTGAACCAAGGTATTTGTTACGGCTTCTTTCTGATAAGGTCTTAATACGTAAATAAGCGCCTCAAATATAACTAATTGATCCAAAAAAGGCGTATCTATTGAGATACGCCTTTCATGTAGGCTTTATCAGTGCAATATCTAACTACACCAATAATCGGCTATTTATTCGATTAGATAATCATCTAAGTTAACACCTTGGAATACCTTAGGTGTTTTACCGCGACCCGTCCACTCTGTTACCTCACCGTCAATGATTATACGGTATTTAGGTTTTACTTTTGAGCGACGATCAGCTGCGCCTTCACCTACTAAATCATCAAGCGTAAGTCCTTTTTCTTTCAACATTGCCATTACTTCAGCTTTGGCTTGTTGTTGTTCCTTTTGCTCATCCAGCGCTTTTTGAATATACTCCAATGCTTTTTCTAAATCACTCGGACTTGCAGTTTTTACAAAAGACTTGATCTCACGCATTGACACTCTCTCATTTAAGCTAGTTTTAATATTAATATTGAATACTATATTAAAATTTTAAAAAAACAAATTCTATTCTATATACCTAAAGATTTTAACAAAAAAAAGCGCCATAATAGCGCTTTTGTATGTGATTTAAGAAATTTTAATTACATTTTGTTTAAAACTCAATCTACTTTCCAGTCAATTGTCCCACCTGCTTTAATAGGAACTACTGAGCCTGTGCCGAGTGTGTAAGAGTCAGGCACCACCCATGGTGATTTTGTTAACGTAATCGTATCTTGATTTCGTGGCAAATTATAAAAGTCAGGGCCAAAGTGGCTTGCAAAGCCTTCAAGCTTGTCAAGTGCTCCCGCTTCTTCAAATGCTTCAGCGTAAAGTTCAATAGCGGCATGCGCCGTATAGGCACCAGCACAACCACATGCCGCTTCTTTTTTGTCTTTTGCATGAGGCGCAGAGTCTGTGCCTAGGAAAAACTTTTTACTGCCACTCGTTGCAGCTGCAATCAAAGCCTGCTGGTGAGTATTACGTTTTAAGATTGGCAGACAATAGTAGTGAGGGCGAATACCACCAGCCAGCATGTGATTACGATTATATAGTAAATGATGGGCTGTGATTGTAGCGGCAACATTGTCCGGTGCATTGGTAACAAAATCAACAGCATCTTTTGTGGTAATATGCTCCAACACAATCTTTAAAGACGGGAAGTTGTCTACTACCTTAGAGAGTTTAGTTTCAAGAAACACTTTTTCTCGGTCGAAAATATCGATTGAAGAGTCTGTCACTTCCCCATGCACTAGCAGCAACATACCAACCTCTTGCATAGCTTCAAGTGCAGGATATACATTTTCAATATCCGTGACACCCGAATCTGAATTAGTCGTCGCACCGGCTGGATACAGTTTAGCCGCAACAATGTGACCAGTTGCCTTTGCTTTTTTGATTTCCTCTGGCGTCGTATTGTCTGTAAGATAAAGCACCATTAAAGGTTCAAAATTACCTTGCGGATTAGCACCCATGATCCGCTCGCGATATGCCAAAGCACTGTCGGTACATGTTGCTGGGGGCACTAAGTTAGGCATAATAATCGCTCGCCCCATGTAGCGACTAATGTCTCTTACGGTATCAACCAATACGTCACCATCTCGCAGGTGAACATGCCAATCATCCGGTCTTGTGATTGTTAGCGTTTGTTTGCTGCTCATTGCTCTCTTCCACTACTGAATTTGCCCGATCATAGGCCGCGATTTGGTGTTAGTAAAGTTTTTAAGACGAAGCTTAGTTTATTTCAACTCAGAGGTATGGCTCTCTGTAGCGCAATAAAACAAACACTTCAGTATTGGTAAATAAGTGCAAATTACGTTAACGTAATCATAGTCATTTATGAGAAATATGTATGCTATCTGAAAACCAAAAACTAGAATCAAAAACAGAGCAGCTTAGCATCATCAACCAGTTTTCCTCGTCACTGCTGCACCTGACCAAGCTCGATGAATTATTTGAATACGTTACAACACAAGTCGTTAGTAAACTTGGCTTTGTTGATTGTGTGATTTATCTTGCAGACCCTTATCAAGAATACCTTGAAGTAGCTGCAAGCATGGGCGTGTCGGAAAATAATAGCGACTATCGAGTGGCACAAACTAGGATAAAAATAGGCTCAGGTATTACCGGCCAAGTGGCAATGACAAGAACGCCCTTTATTTCTGGAGATGTCGCTTCTCACCCTATGTACATCGCAGATCTTCGCCCTGCTCTATCAGAATTATGTGTACCGTTGGAATATGAAGACCACTTGATTGGTGTAATTGATTGCGAGCACCCTGAAGCGGATTATTTTACTGCTGCACACTTACAGATTTTATCAACCGTCGCGCATTTATTAAGTGCAAAAATACATCAACTTAGAACACTGGAAAATCTACAATCCACCATTGCTCAATTACATCAGGCTCAGAATCTAGAGAAGTCTTTGTTGAAAATCGCTAACATCACTTATCGCTTCGAGAATTTAGAAGCTTTTTATGATGATCTATATATGATCATTGCATCCCAACTAAGTGCGGAAAACTTTTTTATTGGTTTATACGATACCCAAGAGGACGTGCTAGAAATCGTTTACTTGGTTGAAGGTGCAGAAAAATGCAATGCGCACCAGCGAGTGTCAAAAGATCAAATAAAACATAGCGCATCTTATTTTATATTAAAAAATCAGCGACCACTTTTATGCGACCATCTCCAGTTTAACACGCACATAAAACGGGGACATTTTAAGATGATTGGCCGCTCGCCCCGCTCTTGGCTGGGTGTGCCATTTATTGTTAATAGCCAGTATCAAGGTGTAATTGTCCTACAGAGTTATGACAATGACCACGCCTTCGTCAACCACGACCTTTCTATTTTGACTTATATAAGCCGTCAAGTCAGCATGGCAATTGACCGGCAATTATCAAGGCAAGCACTTGAACACCGCGCGCTACATGACGACTTAACAAGTCTGGCGAATCGATATCTGTTATTAGAGCGGATAAAACATGCTATTTTACGACTCGCTCGAGGCTCATCTTCTCACATGCACTGCCTTATTTATCTAGATTTAGATAGGTTTAAAAGTATCAATGATTCGCTTGGGCATGATGTTGGTGATCACTTCTTAATTGCAATTGTGGAAAAAGTTGGTACTTGTATTCGTAAAACAGATACATTTGCTCGCCTTGGTGGCGATGAATTTGCAATTTTTTTAGAAAATGTGTCGGATAAAAAGCAAGTGAGTGTCCTCCTTGATAGGATCACCAAAGCAATTACCAAGCCCCTACATATCGACGGTCATGTGCTACAGGCATCAGCAAGTATAGGTGTTGCCTTTACCGACAAAGACTCTGATAGCGCAATCAACCTATTGCAGCAAGCTGATGCAGCTATGTATGAGGCTAAGTCCTCAGGACGAGGACAAGTGTGTTATTTTAATAACGCGATGCGTAAGCGCCTGAAACAACAAGCAGATATAGAAAATGATCTCCAGCATGGCATTAAAAATAACGAATTTGCTTTGTACTACCAACCGATATTTTCACTCAACACCGGAGCGATTGTTGGTTTCGAGGCATTAGTCCGATGGTTTCACCCAAAAAATGGCCTTGTTTCTCCTGATACCTTTATTCAAATAGCAGAGCAAACCGGGCAAATCATCGAGCTGGACTTGCACCTTCTGACCCTAGCTGCAGCACAATTAAAGCGCTGGAAAGATCAAGGTCAACCGCCGATACGAGTTACCGTCAATGTCTCTTCTCGGCATTTTGCCAGCCTAGAGTTTGTAGATACAATCAGAGAGCTTTATCAACGTTATGAGCTGCATTCTGGCTCACTATGTTTGGAGATCACAGAGTCAGGGCTTATCGCTAATTTAGCGCTAGCGACAAAAATAATCCATGGACTGGCTTCCCTTGGCGTCAAGCTTTATCTAGATGACTTTGGTACCGGATATTCAGCACTTGGTTATTTACATCAATTACCTATACACGTGCTAAAAATAGATAAAAGCTTTATTGATCAGCTCACTGAAAAAGAAAACCCACTCGTAGATGCAATTTTAAAGCTTGCTCAATCACTCAATTTGACTGTGGTTGCTGAGGGCATAGAGCAGCAGACACAATGGCAGTTATTGAAACAAAAAGGCTGTCAGTTTGGCCAAGGGTTTATTGTTTCTCAACCGCTGCCAGCAGATCAAGCGATGGCTTTTGTTTTTAGCTACTCTGAAAACATAGGCAAAATTTAAAAACAACCAGCTCGTTCATCTTTAAGCCAAACCTTTGATTAACGCACCAAAGGTTTGGAGAAAATTTGACTTTCATTATATGAATAAAACTAAACTATAATTTTTTGCAATTTTTTTACAGAATTGGTGACAACGCTGTCATTTTTAGTGTTATAGTGGATTTGTGAATTTTTGAACAATTCACCATAGGTATTTAGACGTCTAGACATTGATAATAAATAAATAGAATCGTAATATTGAGTAAAGCTGAGATTTACTCACTTCAAATATGAGAACTGTTGATAATGATTGATATAAAGCACCTAAAAACTATCTCCACCTTGAAAGAAACTGGTTCTCTTGTGAATACAGCACGAGAGCTTTTCCTGACTCAATCTGCTTTATCTCATCAGATCAAAGATCTCGAGAGCAAACTTGACTGTCAACTATTCGAGCGAAAGACCCAACCGGTGCGATTTACACCTCAAGGTATGTTGTTGCTAGAACTTGCAAATGAGGTATTGCCAAAAGTTGAAGCTACTAAATGCCGTCTAAAAGAGAGCCTGAATCAACCGATTTCACAGCTAAGGCTCAGCGTCGAATGCCATGCTTGTTTTCACTGGCTATTGCCCACGATAAAAGAGTTCAATACGTTTTGGCCTGATATTAAAGTGGATTACGAGCGTGGATTTAGCTACGACGCAATTCCAGATCTCATGGATGATGAACTTGACTTGGTACTTACCTCTGATATTCGTGAACCAGAAAAACTAGAGTATGCGCATTTATTCGACTTTAAGTTAAAGTTAATTGTCGCACCAGATCATGAGCTTGCCAAAAAAGCCTATGTGACCGCACTAGATTTAAAAGATGAAACTATCATTTCTTATCCCATACCTCGTGAAAGGCAAGATATTTTTAAGCACTTTATTCAAAACGCTCGCTTTGACGGTACACTCAAAAACGTAGATCAAGGACTACTTATTTTTCAGCTTGTTAGTGCTGGAATGGGAGTTGCCGCGTTACCTGATTGGTTGGTAACGCCCTACGAAAGTCAGGGGCTAATTAAGTCAATTCCACTTGGTGCGCTTGGACTGAGCCGCCCAATGTATTTGGCCATGAAAAAAAGCATGAAAGACAATCCTGTATATCGGCACTTTTTGAACACATGCAGAAAAACAACCGCACGATAAATAGTTGCGCGCTCGTTTGCTTTTTTGCTCTGTCATAGCGGTCGAAAGTCTCGTAGCCGTAGCTGGGCGTTTTTAAATAGGCGCAGAAGCGACGGCTGTAAATATGATGTGATTGATTTCTAGAACCCTCTTCTCATGCTAGCATACCTTCAAGTTACACATGCTAGCACAAGGATTTTCCATGTTTGAAATGAAAAAGGTTCTCGGTCAACTACTCATGCCATTACCTTTGTCTTTAATTCTGTTGATGGGCTTATTGCTGTTTGTCGCAAAAACTCGAAAAGCACCATACATTTTTTGTTGGCTGAGCTTACTGTCTATTTGGAGTTTATCTACTCCTTATGTAGCACAGAAAATTATCGAGACAGATGCTCAAATGCTCACCGCGTTTGACCCAAGAAAACATCAAAGTATCGACAAAATTGTCGTGCTGGGTTGCGATTTATATCCAAATCAATCATTACCTAGTAATGCACAACTTGGCGGTTGTAGCCTTGCTCGCTTAGTTGAAGGTGTGCGTTTAGCGAATCTCTACCCTAGTGCACACCTATTTGTTTCAGGGTATGGCTATGGTCATGCCACTAGCGCAGGGTTAATGGCCAAGACAGCTCAAAGCCTAGGTATTGCAACTTCGAGGATAAAACAGAACCCAAATCCAAAAGACACCGCCGACGAAGCCAAAATGCTCGCACCTATGTTAATTGATTACAATGTAGCACTTGTCACCTCAGCTACACATATGCAACGAGCGATGGATCTTTTCAACGCTCAAGGGGTTGAGACCATCCCTGCACCTACAGAATTTTATAATTTTGCTCAGCATCCATGGAGTCGACAGTTTATCGCCAACCATACAGCACTCGAAGTCGTAACTAGAGTTTGGCATGAACAGGTTGGCAAAGTATGGATAGCTATTCGTCGCGCGATTGACCCAGAAGCACTCTAAATGACGAAAAAGACAACAAAACAAGGCTAAATTCCGATAAATTGGCGCTGAAAAACGTAAAAAATTGAAAATTTACGCAAATATGGGTATAAATAGAGTTTAATCTTAACCCGCGTATCCGCGTACAACACGACTAGGATCTACGATGAGTAAACTAGATAAAACTGAAGTACTAAGCGCTTTCGAAGCTGCGTACGAAGCTGCACATGGCAAAAAGCCTGAAATCACTGCGAAACCAGGTTGGTATAGCATCGATGGCGGCAAAAACATGCGCCTTGCAGAGGTAGCGGCATTAACCGAAGAGCTAACTTCAGGGTCAGCTGTAGCAAGTGAGACAACGCAGGCGCCTGCTAAAAAAGCGAAAACGACTAAAAAGGCCCCTAAAGCAGCTGTAAAATCAGTAAGCTTTGCTGTCGTTAAAGAAAACGAAGAAGGCTTTAAAGCGGAAGAACAGTGGATTGCAGAGCTTGCTGCAAAAGACCATGACTGCCGCCTACCTCGTGGTGTTGTGTAACTGGCTTACACTTATCATGAATAAAAAAACCTCGCTCTGTCGAGGTTTTTTTATATCTGTAACAGTAAAGTAGATTTACTCTTTCAAATTGAGCAAATATTAAGTCTAATAGATGTGAGTATTAAGACTAATCGGAATTACACCTTAAAAACGGAAACTTGCTTATTAAGGTGCTCCGATAAAGTCTGAAGATGGTTGCTGACATCAGCATTACTTTTTGCACTGTTGGTAATTTCAGAGATGCTACTGCTGAAATCGTTAATATTCTCACTAATTTCGGCAACCACCGTGGTCTGCTCTTCTGTAGCAGTCGAAACCTGAATATTCATACCAACAATTTCATCTACCGCTTGATTAATCTCTGCCATGAGTTTTGCTGACTCATTGGCTCGATTGACTCCTGATGCTGCACTACTTTGTGCTCCTTCCATTGAAGATACTGCGTGTTGCGCTGTACCTTGCAGCTTTGAGATCATCTCTCTTATAGATTCAGTCGCTTTTTGAGTGTTATGTGCAAGCTGCCTCACTTCATCAGCCACCACAGCAAATCCACGGCCTGATTCACCTGCCCTAGCCGCTTCAATCGCTGCATTTAATGCCAGTAAATTGGTTTGTTCTGCGACGCCTTGGATCATTAATACCACTTGATTGATTTCGTTTGATTGATCATTCAGTGCCTTTATTAGTTGTGCATTGTCTCCAACTTCACCAGCAAGCTTTTCGATGGTTTGAATATTTTGTGAGATAACCCCAACACCTTGTTTTGCCAACTCTCCTGAGACTTCAGCTTTATTCGCCGTGTTCATTGCACTGTGTGCAACCTCTTGAATAGCACTGCTCATTTGAGTGGTCGCGGTTGCAATCATTACCGTTTGTTGTTCCTGCTGCTGCGATGTCCCTACCATAGATTGACTGATTGTGTTCAGTTCACAAGCCGTCTTGGACAAACTATTTACCATAGTGACTAAACTTTTAACTAAGTCATGTAAGCTGGAAATCATACTGTTAAAGTCGCGCCCAATTTCACTCAATTCATCGTTTCCTTCAACAATGACCCTCTGAGTCAAATCGGCATCCCTGGCAATGTTGCCTATGCGCATCCGTAGCCGCGTAAGTGGCTTATTAATGGATTTAAAAATCAGCATTCCTATCGTTAACATCATAACAATAATGGCAACGGAGGAGATGAGCATAGCGGCCTTTGTGGCATCCGCTTCAGCACGTCCCATACTACGTAAACTATTTGCTTCTGTGAGCTGTAGTTCAATTAACGCATTATAGCTTTCACTTAATGGATCAAAAGCTGCGTACAAGTCATGGATAAATACATCATAGGGGATTGAGTTAAAGGTGTTTGCTCTGACCCTTGCGATGTAATCGTCGAGTAATCTCTCAACCACTCGCTCTGCCTTTTCAGACGCACTAACTAAATCTCGCTCCTGCTTTGTTAATCCTGTTTGAAGGTAGTTTTTCCATTCACCCTGCGCCGTATTTTTAGCTGCTTCTATTTGTTCAAGCGCGGCGCGGTCAGACAGTTGTTGGCCCCTTAACTTATGAAAGGTATCCACAATCACGACCGCGTAATTATCAGAAACCACTTTTATCTGCTTTAATGGCACAACTCTATCGTCATATATGCGGTCAATGTAACTGGTTAGGTTTGAAAGGGTAGCGATTGTAAAAATGGTGGCAAATATAAAAAATATAGCGGGAATGCCTGAAAGCGACAACAACCTGCTTTTGACTGAGAAGCTATTTAACATCGACTTTTTCTTATTGGGCAATACTAAGTTTTAGTATTACCCAATACTTTATTATTTCAAGAAAGAATGTAATTTAAACAATGTAGAATTGATTAAGGTCATTACACAGTGTTTTGATCAATTCTAATGAACACTTTTCTGAAAGAGTTTTTATATTCTATTGATGACTGAGCATTACTAGCTAAATGCGCCTTTCTAGAGTGTAATATTTCATATATCCACGGGCTGGTTGAGTCCCTTTTAACAAAAATTCACGTTTCTAGCTGCCTAAGGCACTGCCACGTCTAGTGCATGCTTGTGGATCTTAATTTCAATGTCTTTTGCACTTAATATTTCGCCATCGAGTGCATAATGCTGATCCGTCGCAAATGCGATATTTATTTTTTCACATTGAGCTGTGCGTATATTAGATGATGAGTCATCTAATTTTGGAAGAATGAGCTCAGCGACAGTTAAATTCTGAGCGCCTGAGGGCTCAGCAGGTAAAATGGTAACATCTAACAGACCATCATCGTAAATAGGCTCGCCATGACCCTGAGCGAGTATTGTCGTTTTTGGCGCGGCATTAGCGACGACTAAACTAACACACTTCATCGCAAAGTGCTCACCATCATCAAAACTTACTTGACATTCAAAGGGTTTATTTTCGCTGACGGCTTGCCACAAACCACGAATGTACGCCAGTTGACCCGAGTGATTCTTTTCCTCGCGGCTTGCTCTTTCGATCATTTCCTGACCAAAACCAACTGCAGCAACTAATAGGGCGGCTCTGCCATTACAGTGCATGATATCAATCGCTTTGGTTTTGCCCGCTAAAATGGCTTCACACGATTGATTAATAGGGTCAAGCTTTGACATCGGACCAAGTAACACGGTTGCCAAAGAATTTGCGGTGCCAAGTGGTAGAATGCCAAACAAGGTATCTTGTTGATATATACCATGAGCGACACTGGCTAATGTTCCATCTCCGCCGCCTGCAATAACAATGTGGGGTTGAACCTGTGACACCAAATGTTGGGCAAGCACTGAAACATCAGTGTCTTTTTCTGTAAGACTAATCGACAGGCGATATTTTTCAGTCAGCATGCCAACTATCTCATTTTCGTATTCAGACCATTTTCCTGAGCCCGATACAGGGTTAACAATTAACACTGCACTTAACTCATGAGAGAAGTTTTTGTTTTGATGGAGCTTTGTCAGCCCTTTTAGTTGCTGCTTGTTTAATCGCGCAGTTTCCCGTTGGTTTTGAATTTTTTCTAAAGCTTCACGAACGCTATATTGTGGGTTGGTCAACAACAAATATGCCGTACAAAAAAACACTGAGCGGCCACGACCAAGCGCACAATGCACCACAACTTTACGATTGAGTTTATGTTGCGCCTCTATCCATGCCATTGCGTGAGCTAATTGCTCTGGTGTTGGTATTTGATGATCGAGCACAGGGATATTTAAGTAGTGTAACCCTTGTTGCTCTGCCGACCAGTTTAAGCCGTCGAATTCGGCTGTTACATCTAAAATTGCTTCTATACCCTCTGCTTTGAGCATATCCACATCACTTGGGAAAAGTCGACAAGCAACAAAAAGATCTTCTGTTAGCGGTTGAAATGTATCTACAACATCCCTGCCGCGCTCTATTGCATTATACAAGTGCACAAAACCAAGGTAAGGCCAGAAAAGCCAAGTGATATACCATGGAATAGTTCCTGTTCCATGCTTTCTAAATATATGTGGATAGTTCGTCGCATAAGCAAAAGTGACTAACGACACTGACACAGTAAACCAAGCTAATGGTAGCATTAGCCATGATCCCAAACTGTATATTGTCAGCGCAGCCAGTACGCAGCTAGCTAACAAATAGTACTTGAGCATTTTCATTGCCTTTCCTTAATTATTTTTTATAGCGCTCAGCTTGTTCTGATCACGCTTCAGGGTTCTGTAATACACTCTCGTAATTAAACCTTAGTATATATATTCATATATTAATCCACGCTGATAAAAAGTTTTTTCCATTATAATCATAGCCATAAAAGCAAATTCACACGTTATCCTTGCTCAACCATTTACACCTAATAATACTTTCAGCACGACTTATGCAAAATTGTGTACATAACTATTCAGCAGACGTTAATCCATAAAAATTTCTAATGCGATAATTATAAAATTTATCAGTTGAATGAAGCATTATTGATCACCATAATGGCGATCCTTTAGACATATTTGGAGAACCAAACAGACAATGGCAAACGAGCTCGACTGGCTACTTAACTTAGTATTACTGACTTTAGGTTTTGGTGCCTTTTTTATTAACCATAAAACGCTACTAAGAGTAGCTGCTGTGTGCGCATGTGGCGTACTTTTTATCTCGTTTAGCCTTGATCTGATGAACACTAGTGTGATTTCTAACCTTAGCCTGATTCTGATAAATACATTTTATCTTTTTAAAGTCTATACTTTCGGTCAACTAGAAGTTCACTAGTTCCTAGCGACTAGTTCCCAGCGACTAGTTCCCAGCGACTAGTTCCATAATTTAATTTGGTGCGCTAAAATCATGGCTATCATTGCTTGTTAATGGAGAAGCAGTATGGCCATGACTGATGAAGAGCTATTTTTGGCATCCATGGGCGACGTAACTCCGCTCGCCCAAGATAAAAAAGCACAACTGCGCCGTATCAAAAACGAACCTACCATTTCACAACTCGCAAAACGAAAGGCAGCAGAGCAAGAACTTGAGTTCGATCCCAACTACCTCTCTACAGAATATGTTGATCTTCTCGACCCTCATGACCTGCTCGCATTCAAAAAAAGTGGGGTGCAGGATGGGGTTTATAAAAATCTTAGATTAGGTAAGTACCAAATTGATGCGACTTTAGATCTACATGGCAAGCCATTTCATGAGGCTCGCCAAGCTTTATTTAATTTCGTTACTGACTGTCATGCGAAAAGCATTCGAGTGTTATTGATAAGACACGGGATCGGTTTAAACAGCAAGCCATTTCCAGCCGTATTAAAGAGCTACACCAGCAAATGGCTGCAAGAAATTCCACAAGTGCTGGCCTTTCATTCTGCTTTAAAATGTCACGGCGGCAGTGGTTCTACTTATGTACTACTCAGAAAGAGCGACGAAAAGAAACAAGAAAACAGAGAGCGTCACGCCAAGCGCTAAAGCCCAAATAGCCGAAGTGCTTAGGCTATTTGCCTCTGAGACAGATGCTGTTCCTCATCTCTGTCATTTTCCCAAGGTAACAGTCTCTCTTTGAAGCTCACTGGCACCTGCTTGATTAAACCACGCAGATACCCCTAACAAAATAACCGAAACGACGACTATTGATAGTTTCGCGCCACCTTGACTTTGCTTCATGGACTAGACCTTTTTATTATTGTTTTTTTGTTAAATTAATGCATCATTCATAAACTCTCAAGATGTTTTTTTATACAGTATTATCCGTGCCTTCAAGCTCTCTAGTAGCCCTTTTTCTTTTGCACTATGTGCATTAACTCCCTACCCTCTGTCATCGCAAGATAGTTATTTGCAATTTGCAGTGCAGCTGTAGATAAACTTGTTAATGCAGCAACGTGAGGGGTCACGGTAATGTTAGGATGTGACCAAAAAGCATGCCCTGTTGGCAAAGGCTCTGTTTCAAATACGTCTAAAACAGCTCCACCAAAAGTCTCTTGAGTGATAGCTGTAAGTAAATCCGCCTCATTTAAGTGCAGACCTCGAGCAACGTTAATTAGTACGCAATGAGCAGGAGAGGCAGCAAAAACTTTGGCATTGAGGATACCTTTTGTTTGTTCCGTAAGTGGCAATAAACAGACGAGATAATCTAAGTCCTGTAAAAATGCGCCAAGCTCAGCGTCACCGCAAAAGTGTATTATCCCTTCAAGGCTTTTCACCGAGTTCGACCACCCCTTTACGGTAAATCGATTAGCATTCAGTTTATCAGCCACAGCTAAGCCAAGCTGACCCATTCCCATAATACCTACCGTTCTGCCTGACTTGGCTCTACGGGGCTTCCACGCTTGTTGAGCCTGTTGCTTAAGATACATATTGATACCGAGTTTGTGACTCAAAATGTGACCAAGCACATATTCGGCCATATCATCAGCTAGGTTTGGATCAACAATACGTGCAACCTCTACGTGCGGTGGTAATAGTTGTACCGGAATACTATCAATGCCTGCACCATAGGAATGCACCACTTTTAGATTAGGCAGCTGCGACCATAATGCCTCAGGCGCATTCCATGCCAACACAAACTCAACCTTCGCTAGTAAGCTTGCATCATCAACAGGCCATTGGAGTATCGTTTGTTTTGGCAAAAGCTCGCTCAGTTTAGCGATTAATTTGTCATTGTTGCGTCCAGTAACACAGATAAGTAAAGCCATATGATTCCTTTTTGTTATTACACACTATCACTGCAAAGTAAATGACATACCAATGCAACATGCTTGTCATTAATAGTTTTTACTCTTGCAAAAAAGCGCCAACAGGTGATGAAAAATGATCAGTGTAGATAAAGTCATTGAAGCAAATCTTCCGCAACTTGAAAACTCCCCTAAGGTAAAAGGTTTAGTAAAAAAAGGACTTGGTTACTTATTACATGAGCAAGAATTTGTCGCTTTTGCCGACACATACCCTCACCTTGAGGGTCTCGAGTTCGTTGAACAAGTCCTCGATGAATTAGATTTCGATGCTCGCTTTAAACCAAAGCAAATTGAGCACATTCCCAGCGAAGGCGCTGTCGTAATAGTTGCAAATCATCCGATTGGCTCTTTGGATGCCCTTGCCCTAATAAAAGTACTTGCGCAGATACGGCCAGATCTTAAAGTGGTTGCAAATCGTATGCTGATGTCAGTTACACCAATGCACCCCCTACTCTTGCCCGTGGATAACCTCTCTGGTGCCAGTAAAAAGCAAGAACTTGCAAATATCCAAAACCACCTAAAGTCTGAAGGGGCACTTCTTATTTTCCCTGCAGGAGAAGTTTCTCGTTTGAGCCCAACAGGCATTAAAGACTGTAAGTGGAACTCAGGCTTTCTGCGCATGGCTAAAAAAGCCAATTGTCCCATTTTACCTATTTTTATTAAAGCTAAAAACAGCCCGCTGTTTTACGGCACAAGCATGATTTATAAGCCTTTAGCCAGCTTACTACTGGTAAAAGAGATGTTTAAACAAAGGCAAAAGTCATTAGAATTTGAAATAGGTGCAAGCATCCCCCCTGAGTCTTACCTAATTGACAATCTCAAAGACAAAGAAATTGTCGCACTGATCCGTAAGCAGCTTTATCGGCTAGCGAGTAAAAAGCCCCTTCCACTCAAAACTCAAACACCGATTGCGATGCCAGAAAATCGTAAAGAGCTTAAAAAGGCGGTGGAAGCCTGTGAATGTATAGGAGAAACCCCCGACGGGATGCAAATATATGTCTATCGCTATACTGGTAGCTCAGTGGTATTTAGGGAACTCGGGCGCTTAAGAGAAATCGCGTTCAGAGCAGTAGGAGAAGGGAGTGGAAATCGTCGTGATATCGATAAATACGATATGCACTACCACCACTTGTTGTTATGGGATACAAAACAACTCGAACTCGTTGGTGCTTATCGCCTTGCCAGCGCTAAACACGTTATAGAAGAGCATGGTCAAGCAGGACTTTATACAGACAGTCTATTCTCATATAGCGAAGCCATGACTCCTTATTTTGAAAAAGGGCTAGAGCTTGGTCGCAGTTTTGTACAGCCAAAATATTGGGGACGAAAGAGCTTAGATTATCTTTGGTATGGCATTGGTGCATTTGTTAAGCGTTACCCTGAGCACCGCTACATGTTCGGTGCGGTAAGCTTATCAAATGCGTTACCTGATGAAGCCAAAGCGATGCTAGTATATCACTACCAACATTACTTCTGCAATTTAGAGGGCATCGCCACGCCTAACAATGAGATGAAACTAACTAGCGATCAACTTACACGCTATCAGCAAATATTTTGTGGCAGTGATATTAAAGAGGACTTTGCTGAACTCAAACATATTCTCGCGAATATGGGCGCGCAAGTACCGACCTTGTTTAAACAGTATACTGAGCTCTGCGAAGCGCAAGGGGTCAACTTTCTGAGCTTTAGTATAGATCCAGATTTTAATAACTGTATCGATGGTCTGGTACTCGTTGACTTAGCTAAATTGAAAGAGCAAAAAGCGAAACGCTACCTAGGCGACAACCCTTACGGTTAACCCCAAAAACGTTGGTCCTATGCAATAAAGGTCGCTACACTGCGGTCTTTATTGTCGTATGTTGTTATCATGGGATCATATATATGCTCAAACTACTTGGCCAAGCTTTCGTCATTGTGCTGGTGTTTTTCGCCGTTTCAACCTACCAAGAAAGAAACATGCTGCCCGACTCAGGGGCGCAAACGGCACCGCCATTTCATCTTCCCATGTTGCAATCCAAGCAAACTTACTCCTCAATTCAACTCAAAGGGCAACAAAGCGTCGTGTATTTTTTTGCACCTTGGTGTGGCGTATGTCGGGTGAGCATGCCGAATATTGACAAATTACATCAGCAAGGCAAAGTCAAAGCGGTGGCGATTGCACTGGATTATCGCTCGACTGAAGAAGTAACAAAGTTTGTCAGCGACCTACAATTAGAGATGCCCGTGTTACTCGGTGATCAGGCCGCAGCAACAGACTATAAAGTACAGGCTTACCCTACGTATTATGTACTTGATGAAAATTTCATGATCACCGAGCGCTCGGTTGGCTACTCCTCTGAGATAGGGATCCGAGCGAGATTGTAAGAAACTGCGGCAAACCTCTTACAGTTAATTACAACTCTCTGAAGCTAATCAACATTTATTTCATTTAGGCTAAAGCACATCTTAACAAAGGATGAATAGGAAGCCTACCATGCGCCATGCGCCACACTTTACGCTCAGCAAAATTTCACTCCTGGTGCTCTGCACTACCCTCGCAAATAGTGCGGTAGCACAGGAAAATAAAATTGAACACATTGAAGTTATCTACAAACGCAGCTCCGTTATTTCAGAAATTACCGAAGATGCACAAAAACTTGTCGATATGCCAGGAGCCATGGGCGACCCTCTCAGGGCAGCATTTGCCTTACCTGGTGTGGTCGCTGCTGGTGGCTCTATGGGCGCACCTGCGGTGCGGGGCTCTTCACCTGATGATAATATCTTTGAAGTGGACTTTATGCCTGCTGGGTATATTTTTCATGATTTTGGCAGCTCCATTTTCAACCGCAATACTATCCAAGACTTTCAATTAAATTCAGCTGGCTTTGGTACCAGTTACAGTAATGCCACAGGGGCAGTATTTGACGTCACGCTTCGTAACCCAAAATACCAAGATATTGCCACCACACTAGATTTAACCATGTTTAACGCTGGTATCTTCGTTGAGGGTAAAGCAACGGAAAATTCTGCATTCTATGTCTCAGCCAGAAAAAGTACCCTACCGCTTTTTTTCAATGATGGCGAAGAGCTGGAGGACGATGATGGCAAACCGACGGGAGTAATCATTAACGATCCACCTGATGACCACGATTATCAAGCGAAGTGGCTGTGGGATATTAACGCAAATAATTCGGTCACGATAAATATCAATGGTGCAGAGGACTCAGTAGCCGCTGGGTTTTCAGGTGCATCACACCTTGCTCTTAAAACCCCAGAGTACCAAGGTGACGCTCGCTACACTCGCAAATTCAACAGCCAGAACATACTGTGGGATCATTACGCTAAAGATCTACACATTCGTGCTGGGGTGGGGTATCTGAATCATAAAGCCATAATGCGATATGGGCAGCGTGCGACGCTATCTGATGGCTACTTTGAAAATTTTGAAGAAGAGCAGCTCAGCTATAAAATTCGCGCGAATTATAAGCTTAATAAAGAGCATCGCCTAATAGCAGATGCTGGCTATTACGACAAAAAGTCCACTTACCGCTACGACGCTTTTAATTATGTTTGCACCGAGTTTGACCCCGACTGCGACCTAAATAAAGGTGAAAGAATTAAGGGCACATCGAGTGCTGGAACAGATTCTGCCTTTATTGGGCTTAATCACGTTTGGCAGTTTGCCCCAAAATGGCAAAGTGAATTAGGGATAGTAGGCGAATATTATGACTACAGTGATGAGACCATTGTCCATCCACGTCTTGCGCTCAATTACTTCTATAACGATGACACAGTGATCTCAGCCAAGGCAGGCACCTACAGCCGCATTCAAGACCTTGAATATATTTTGCCTGTAGTTGGTAACCCAGACCTCGAAGCCCAACGTTCAACGCACTATACCTTAGGCTTCAAGCAGGAACTTAAAGATGAATGGTCATACTCCATTGAGACCTATTATAAGACCATGGACGACCTGCCTAAAAGTGCTCCTTTATCTCAAGTAAACTACATCAATGGGACTTCCGGTACAGCCTACGGTGTTGATTTTATTGTTAACAAAAACAAAACCGATGACTGGTATGGTTGGGTTGCTGTCAGTCTCGCAAAAAGTGAGCGTGAGGATGAGTTAACCGGCATTAAGCGTGACTACTATGCCGATACCCCTTTTATTCTGAATGCCGTGCTTCACTATGACTTTGGCGAAAAGTGGTCTGGAGGCTTTAACTTTACCGCACGCAGCGGTCAAGCCTACACCCCGATTGTGGGAGTAAAAGAGAACCCTGAATTTGCGAACCGCTATTTGCCCGTGTATGGCGACCCATTTTCAGAGCGCTTTGACACTTATCACCGCCTCGATATTCGCTTTGAGCGTAAAACGACATTATTTGGCCTTGATGGCAAACTCATCTTAGAGCTGATGAACGCATACGGACAAGACAACACGGCCTATGTCGACCTTGACTATGACAAAGTTAATTCAGTCAACGACTTAGTAATCGAAGAGGAAAATGATGACTTTGAAATGCGCCCCTCTATCGGCTTTAGCGTAACATTTTAACTTGCCACAGGCGCACAAGCCCTGCATGATCGCTTTTATTTTTACAATGAGAGTCTTTTCATGCCTAAAGCGTGCGCCTATCACATCCTAGTCAAAACCGAAAAAGAGTGTTTAGCGATTAAAGCCAAACTTGCCAAAGGTGCTGACTTTGGCAAGTTGGCTAAACAACATTCTCTCTGCCCTTCAAAAAAGCGTGGTGGTGACCTAGGCGAGTTCAATAAAGGAGATATGGTAAAGGCCTTTGACGATGTGGTCTTCAAAAAGCCGTTATTTGAAGTACATGGTCCGGTAAAAACTAAATTTGGTTTTCACCTCATTAAAACGGTTTATAGAAGCTAATCGATTTTTTAGATTAGCACTATCACTTTAATACAATTTACCTTCAGGATGCTTCCTCTATACTGTAGTCATTCAATTAGAGGAGAAAGAATATGTTTACTGTTATTTTTGGTCGTGAAGGTTGCCCTTTTTGCGTTCGAGCTAAAGAAGTTGCAGAACGATTAACACAAGAACGCGATGATTTTAACTTCCGCTATGTCGACATTATTAAAGAAGGCGTGAGCAAAGCCGACTTAGAGAAGTCAGCTGGTAAACCTTGCCCCACTGTACCTCAAATATTTATCGATCAAAATCATATCGGTGGCTTTACTGAGTTTGAAGCATACGCAAAAGCCAATTTAGGCCTTTATCAATAAACTTTGCAAACTCAACAAGGTTAAATTTTAACCAATATCAGTCACATATAAAATAGTGTGATTTTATGCAAGCATTTGCTATGGCTTTCCTGTACAATGCGCGCCTCTTTAAAATAGTTGAGGCGCATTAATGTCAGAACCAGTTACGTTTGAATCTTTAGACCTTTCTCCTGCAATCTTAAAAGCAGTCGAAGAGCAAGGATATAAAACACCTTCTGAGATCCAAGCTCAATGTATACCGTTATTGCTAGAAAGAAAAGACGTACTGGGACTAGCGCAGACGGGTACAGGTAAAACGGCAGCATTTGCACTGCCATTGTTAAACCAAATAGACGCATCCGTTAAACAACCGCAAATTCTTGTGCTTACGCCGACGCGTGAGCTGGCTATTCAAGTTGCTGAAGCATTTCAGCAATATGCTAAATATACTAAAGGCGTTGAAGTACTCGCGCTTTATGGTGGTCAAAGCTATGGCATTCAGCTAAGTGCTCTACGTCGTGGTGCCCAAATTATTGTGGCTACACCAGGCCGTTTGATTGACCACATCAACCGCAAGACCATTGACCTTTCAGGTCTTAATGCGCTTGTACTTGATGAAGCAGATGAAATGCTACGCATGGGCTTTATCGATGATGTTGAAAGCATCATGGAAAAAACACCAGAAGAGAAGCAAACTTGTTTGTTCTCTGCGACTATGCCTAAGCAGATCCAATCAATCTGTAATAAGTATTTAGACAACGCCGAACAAGTTAAGATCACTCCGCGTAACTCTACAGTATCTACGATCGAGCAAGTTTACTGGCGTGCAACAGCACACAAGAACAAAGCAATCGTACGTTTCTTAGAAGCGGAAGATTACGACGGTGCTATCGTGTTCGTACGTACACGTAATGACACTGTTCAGCTTGCAGAGTTACTAGAGCGTGAAGGTTTCTCAGCGGCACCGCTTAATGGTGACATGAACCAACAAGCACGTGAACGCACAGTAGACCGCCTTAAAAATGGCTTACTGGATATCGTTATCGCAACTGACGTTGCTGCACGTGGCCTTGACGTAGAGCGTCTAAGCCTTGTTGTTAACTACGATATCCCACAAGACTGTGAAGCTTATGTTCACCGTATTGGTCGTACAGGCCGTGCTGGTCGCCAAGGTAAGGCAATCTTGTTCGTTAAGAACAACGAGCGCTATTTACTTAAGAACATCATGCGTCATACTCGCTCAGATATCGCACAGGTTGAATTACCAAGTGCAAAAGTGGTTGAAGAAAAGCGCATTGGCGCACTAGAAACTAAGATTTCTGCAGCGCTTGAGCACAAAGACATTGAGTTCTTCTCAAAAGTGGCTTCAGACCTTGCTCAAAAGCTAGAGCTGAGCCAAGAAGACTTAGCAGCAGCGCTATTGTGTCTTGCACAGCAACAGACACCACTAAAAGTTGAAGATATTCAAATTCAACAACGTGAGCGTAGAGAGCGCGATGATCGTCGCGGCGACCGCCGAGATAGAGACGGTAACCGTGGCGAGCGTGGTGAACGCAAATCTCGTAGCCGTGATCGCGCAGCAGGCCCTATGGACACTTACCGTATCGAAGTGGGTCGTGAGCATGGTGTTCAAGTTAAGAACATTGTTGGTGCTATTGCGAACGAAGCAGATATCTCTAGCAAGTTCATTGGTGAAATCCGTCTGTTCAACGAACACAGTACGGTACAATTACCACAAAACATGCCAGCTGACGTACTTAGCCACTTCAAGAGCGTTCATATTTGCCAACGCCCTATGAACATGACCAAGAGCACCCACCCAGCCGATCAAGGTCAGGGCAGAGGTGAAGAGTCAAGAGATCGTAAGCGCAGCTTCAAAGACCCTCGTAGTAGCGGCGGTGATAAGCGTCGGTCAGAAGGTCAAAGAAGAGACCGACGCGAAAGAAAAGAAATTAGCTTTTCTTAATCGACGCTCTTAAGAAAAACCGCTCAACTGAGCGGTTTTTTTTATTTAATACCAATTTTCTTAATTAAGTGGTCTATTTTGAGGCGAGAAAACCTTGTCGATAACAAGACAAAAATTTTGCTATTTAGTCGTTCTAAATAAGAAATTTTTAACGCTGTTAGCGTCAGATTTACTCCTTCAAATTGAGCAAGTATTAAGTCAAATTGGTATAAGTGCTTTAATATCGTTGCCAGTCCCTTGGCTCAAACTGATAGTAGTCTTTTAACAAATTGTATAGCTCTGGGTTTTCCTGTTTGAGTTTATAGGGTTTTTCAATAAATGTTTCCGTTACCACGGCGAAAAACTCCGCTTCATTTGTTGCACCGTATGAATGAATAGCGTGGGGCATATTGTAGGACAGCTGCATTTTTAAGTGCTGGTACGCCTTCGATAATACCCTGCCCCAATCCTGATAGCTTACCTTTTCTGGCAATATGGGTGTTCCATTGGTTACGCCAGTTTGCTGATCCAATTGATGGGCAAATTCATGAAAGACTAAGTTATGACCATCTTCAGGTAATCTATTTCCCTCAAGTACATCGTGCCAACTCAACACTAAAGTACCTCCAGGCCAAGACTCTCCTTGACGAACCGTTTGATGAAAGCTGACCAAGCCGGCACCATCTCTTGAGGTTTGCGGGGCATAATAGCTACTTGGATATAGTAAAACTTCTTTGACGTTGGGATACAGTGGCCAAGCTTGCTTGAGCACGAGTAAGCACGCATCTGCCGCGATAATTAAACACATCAGCCGTGATACCACTAACCCATCTCTACCAAGTACGCGCTTTTCTCCCAGAAACCAGACAATATGCTTTTCTAACTGCTCACGATCGGCATCTGTCATATTGCGATAGATAGGCATGTACTTTAGTAACACCTGCTTGTCAGAACCACTCAATGCTTGGTTTTGATATTTTTTTTGCCACCTGAATTGCTGAACTTTATCCCAGTTCCAATACAAGAAAACAAATAGAATAAGGCCAGTAATAAGCGCTATTTCTATCATGGTTTTTGGCCATTTTTGAATAAGTCTTCAAAGATAAATTGGTTCCATCACCCGATTTTTCAAGCAAATTTTGTTACTATACCGAAAAATGTAAATAGCCAATAAGTAGTTATGTCCTTACCCATCGAGTCCGTTCAACCTCAATTTACTAAAACCTTAAGGGAACAAAATACTGTTGTTGTCTGCGCCACAACAGGCTCTGGCAAGTCAACTCAACTGCCATTGTGGGCGACAGAGCACGGTAAGGTTTTAGTTATTGAGCCAAGGCGGATCGCCTGCACTTCTCTAGCTGAATATGTCTCGACTCAAAGTGAGTCTAAGCTTGGTGAAAAGGTTGGTTTTGCTATTCGCTTTGAAGGTAAGTTTTCAGAAGATTCACAGGTCATCTACGCAACTCCAGGCGTCGCATTAAGGTGGTTTTTTGATAATAAACTTGCTGATTTTACTGTCGTTATACTGGATGAATTCCATGAAAGACGCTGGGATATGGACTTACTACTGGCCTTGTTAAAGCAAGCACAATCTCATAAATTAATTGTGACGTCTGCCACGTTAAATAGCCAAAAGCTTGCTACCTATTTAGACGCACAGGTTATTGAATCAGGCGGAGTGCTTTACCCTGTCGCCGAGTATTTTAATGCGCCAGAGCCTCGGGCGATGCCTCATAAAGAGCAGCTGGAGCAGCGCGTTTTTAGCGCATGCCAAGAGGCACTGATAAACTGCGACGGCGATATTTTAGTCTTTTTACCGGGCAAAGCCGAGATCCAAGCATGTTTATCAAAAGTGAAATCATTACCCGCTATTGCGATAGGGTTATATAGCGGCTGCAGTCCTAAGGCGCAGCAACTAGCGTTGGCAGCGCATAAGGAGCGCCGTATTATCTTGGCAACCAATGTCGCTGAAACCTCCCTTACTATTCCTAATGTCAATTGCGTAATTGACTCAGGTCTAGAGCGCCGCACACATTTACGCTTAGGCAAAACAGTATTAGGCTTAGATGCCATTGGCAAAGATTCAGCTAAGCAGCGCCTCGGCCGCGCTGGGCGTACACAAGCTGGTATGTGTATTAGGCTATATGGCCAACACGCACCACTTATTGATGCGACTCCCCCAGAAATCCAACGGGGATCTTTGACAGAGCTGGTATTGGCCTCAGGCTGCGCTACTGAGGGTGTCTCATCTTTACACTTTATCGACCCTTTACCTGAACGTTCAGTTGAAGTTGCAACACAGCAGCTCAGAAAACTCGAAGCGATAGACGCGCGTGGTATTGCAACGGAGCTTGGCAAGCAGCTCTACCCACTACCCATCGACTTTGAATTTGGCTATGTCATTAGCAAGTTAAGCAGCAATGCACTGCGTCAAGCCGCAATAGACTTATTCTCGGTGTTATCGGTTCCGGCTCGTGTTTATCAACTCCCAAATGATGCCGAGCGCCAAACAAGATTAAATACCCTTTTTCCTTATGGCTCTGACATAGAAGTCGCTATCTCTGTTGTAAGAGGCGGAGCTGGGGATTTAGTCGATATTACACCTGATGCGCTTCAAGAAGCCCAACAATTTAGTGCTCACTTGCGCAACCACTTTTCCTTGCCATCATTAGATAAGGCTGCAAGTTTCAACCATGATAACTTGCTTCTTGAGTTGGCGAGCTTAATGCCTAACTGGGTATATATTAATAAAAATAATCGCCGCCATGGTTTTAATAATGGACAAAGTGAGGTTGTTCTCTCAAACCATACTCGTATCTGTGAAAATGCAGAAGCAGTACTGGTGCTAGACACATTCTCATTGGCAGGAAAAGGCACTAAACAAGCAAAAACGCTTGCAATGTATAATGCTGCGTTGACGAAAAAGCAGCTCCTTAAAATAGGTATTGGCAACGAAGTTCTGCACGCAGCCTATGTAGATGACAATGTACTTTGGGGCGAATTTATTACCTTTTACGGCGAAGAAGCCTTAGGTCAGACAACAAAGCCTTTGAATACACCTCAGGACACGATTTCGGCATTGGTGATGCTTATCCTAAATAACACACTTTTTATAGGATTAGCCAATCAAATAGAATTGAAAATCAGCTACACCCAATTATTTTATCAATACCATAGCCGCGATATATCACTTCCCACCGTTGAAGGGTTTCTGCACCAAAAATTAAATATACTGGGTATCGAAAGTTATGAAGATATTGCTCTCATTGACGAGCAAGATTTACAGTTCGATGAGGTTGAGTCGTGGGAGTTAGACCCATTTATAGACAGATTTCCGTTATTCTGGTCCATTCCAGAGCTGAGCATGTCGGTCAACTATAACTTTAAAGGAAAAAGGATAGAGTTAACATATATCCGTGGCGCAAGAAAAGATGCACCTAAAAAGTGGGAGTTGCCAGCTTGGAGTGGCTTTAAAATCCGTTATAGAAGAGCCAGCAAGGTCGTTGATGTTATTTAGCTTTTCATAGTCAGCAAGTCTTGTAGTAGCATCAGAGTAAGGAAGGTAGCAGATACTGTTCCTGTAAAAAAGAAAGCGACTAAATCAATTAGTCGCTTTGCTGATATGAAGCTCAATCAATGATTAGCTTTCAAATATTAAAACTGGTATGAAGCACTCAAAGATAATGTACGTCCATAGATATCAAAGAATTCACCGTCATCAAAAGTGAGTGGTGTTCTCGGAGGCTCTACATCGAACAAGTTCTTAATACGAGCAGTTACTGTTAAGTCTTCAGTAATATCAACACCAGCACGCAACTCAACACGTGTGTAAGATGATACATCGTTGTAATTGTTAGTTTCTACCGTCCAGTCATTGCGGTCATTAACTGTGGATGAACGGTAGTTTACTGTCGCACCTACAAAGTAACTGTCTGCTTGATACTTCACATTTAAGCGACCTTTAACGCGAGGAGTATCCACCTCACCCGTATAGTTACGATAATCCTCTAAACGGCCAGTGGTGTTTTCATCAGAAAGAATATTATAGGTTGCTGTCAACCCTGCTACGATTTCTCCACCGAATGCATCAAAGCGATACTGTGATTCAAAGTCGATACCCTTTCGATTGATTACTGCAGCATTAAGTGTTCTTTGATAGAACTCAGTAATTTCACGTGTATTTGGATCACGGATCACATTAGGGCAGAACGGGTTATCCAGCGACTCTGACTCATAACAGAGTTCAATAACTTCTTCATCAAAGCTTTGCAATGCACCTGTAATTTCAAATTCCCAGTAGTCTAATGTAATATCAAAACCTTCTAGCTGACTCGGTGAATATGCAAATCCGATAGTTAAGTCATGAGATACTTCGTTTTCTAAGTCTGGGTTACCATCTATATAGCCAACTAATGAACCAGCTGTTCTCCATTCTTGAGAAGGTTGGAAGTCAACTGGTACACCATCAGCTGCGCAGTTTCTCTTGATATTTTCAATATAACGAGAAGCTGAGTTGCTGATAGACTCTGCTGTACAAACATCAATACGAGTACCATATGTAGTCGACTTGTTAGTAAATAGCTGCCCTAAATTTGGCGCACGAACAGATTTAGAGCGAGTGCCTCGGAACGAAAGCTCATCATTCACCGAGTAATTGAGACCTAATTTCCAAGCATTATCACTACCTGTTACTGAATAATCCATGTAACGGTATGCCGTTTCAAAAGTCAGATCTTGGATGTAGTTTACATCTGCAATTAGAGGTACAGATAACTCAATGGACGCTTCGGTTACCGAGATGTCAGCAAGAAATGGTTGGCTTGAATTGTTAAAAATCGTGCCAGCTTGCATGTTTTCACTTGGATTAGTTTCAGATTCATTTTTTCTACGCTCTAATGAAATCGCAGTAGCTAGAGGACCTGCAGGTAGCTCATATATGGTTCCGTCAACGGTAACACCTGCTGAATACATCTCAGCACTTCTTACGTTAGAGGCTTCTGTTAGAATATAGTTAGCTTGATCAGCCGATAGGTCTTGGATGTTCATTACATTTAGAGGCGTACAACCAGCAAGTGCACCAACAACGTTGCCTTCATCATCTCTGTCCGCACAAACCACATTTCCTTCAAATAGAACGGCGTCTACTGCGTTGGCTAAATTTTGTGTAAAAACTTCACCTTTCCAGACCGACTCGTTTTCATTTTTTCCGTACTGGATATAAGCCGTATAAGCCCAATTGTCAGTAATAAAGCCATCCACACCTACGCTTAAGTTGATAGACTCACGATCTTGTGTAAACTCACGATTACCAAGTTTATCTGACATCTGATACAGAGTTACCTGTGAAACCGGAGAAACTTCACCGTCTGCATTTGTGTAATTATCAAGCAAGTCTTTCATATCTTGCTTCATGTACGCATTGTCACGACGGATCGTGTGTCTGTGGAATGATGGAGATGACTCTGTTGCAGATTCAGACGCACCATAAAACACTGATGCTGTAAGTCTATGTTCATCAGCAAAACGATACTCAAAATTAGTACCAAAAGTGATTCTCTCCAATGGTGTGTTGAAGAAATCACGATTACCATGAGCGATTCCATCACCTAGAAGCTCATCAGTTTGAATATAGTTCAATACTGGGTTATTTGTATCAAAGTCAGGTAAACGACCTGCTCCATAATCGAAGTTTCTGATGTTGCCATTGCCGTCAAACGTATAGTTTCTATTATCTATGGTATCTGCATTGAAAGGGCCTAGCAAAAAGTTACCTTGGCTTGCATATAAGCCATATCCTTCCCGGCGTTCATGAGAAAGCATGCGAGGTATAAAATCACTGTCCGTTTCGTTAGCTGGATTTCTGTATGACTCAACAGGAGTTCTGAAAAAATCTCTATCCATCTTTGCAAGTGATTTTGCGTCATTGTATTCTAGTGTCGAGATAAAGCTAAAGTCACTTCCCTCATACCCACCAGTAATTGAGATGCTGTCGCGCTCACCACCCGACTGTTGAGGTCGACGAGTGTCCAACTGAACCTTTACGCCATCGAATGAGGTCTTAGTTACAATATTTACAACACCAGCAACTGCATCTGCACCGTAAACAGCAGATGCACCACCAGTGGTCACCTCGATTCTTTCAATCATTGACGCTGGAATATTGTTTAAGTCTACTGCATTACTCGTAGGGCCTGAACCTACAAAGCGGCGACCATCTACAAGTACAAGCGTTCGGCTTGAGCCAAGGTTACGTAGATTATATGTATTTAAGCCACTAGCATAGATAGTGCTTGTTGTAGTTTCCGGTGAGTTACCCACTTCACCTGCTGGTAAATCACGAAGAAGATCGTTTACGTTTGTGATACCCTGAGCAACTAACTGCTCACCGGTTATAACTGTAACTGGCGTAGGAGATGTTAAACCTTGACGCTTAATTTTAGACCCAGTGACTTGAATACGTTCTACTTTGTCAGTTTCTGTATTTTCTTCAGCTGATACAGCTGTGCTTGCCAATGCTGCTGTAGATGCAGCACCAAAAGCAATTGCTAAGCGAACCGCTTTGCTTACTTTATTGTTGAACATGATTGATCCCTGCTTTTATTTTTATAAATAAATTTTTATTAAACAAAGTGTTAAATAAGAACTAACCCATTCTTGTAAGCAAATATTAGAGTTCCAATTTTAGCAACAAGAAAGTACCCATTTTCGCAACTTTTGTTCAATATCCTTTATAATACTTTTATCACTAACATAGGGTCAACAAGCATTTCACAGATTTCAGTACAACTGGCAACCAAAAATCTAAGATGGCACACTAAAATCAAATGAAATCATACTTTTACACGGCTTATAAGAAAATTTAATTTAATAGAAACAAATAATTCCAAAAATCGGAACACTCGCAATATAAAGGAGATCTAAATGACACATAAGCAACACCACAATAAACTTGTAGTGCTAACTTAACTGGTACTTAGTCGATTCTGAATATTGTT